>DATDBD010000337.1:0-5541 GCA_036525015.1 Lysobacter sp. | reverse complement strand
GAGCTCAAGGGCATCATGAACAAGTCGCGCGAACTGGGCATGCGCACGTTCGACTGGGCGCTGTTCGAGCTCTACAACGAGGGGCAGATCTCCTACGAAGAGGCGATCCGCAACGCCGACTCGGCCAACGAACTGCGACTGAACATCAAGCTCAGGAGCCACCGCGGAGAGCCGTCCAACGCGGCGGGCACTTCCTTGTCGTTGCACGAGGAGCCCAGTGAGGAGGCTCGCTCCGAAGAGCTGCGCAAGCAGCAGGAGAAGCGCGACCAGCTGGAGCTGGAACGCCTGCAGGCGAGCAAGCAGGCGGCGGCGTAGGCGGAGCCGATCCGCCAGGGACCACCCGGCCGCGACTAGGCAGGCCGGTTTGCGACGAGATCGATAACGGCCACCCGCAACGGGTTGGCCGGATCGGCAAGCAGCTTCACGGTAAGCGCCAGGCACATCGTCACCAGCACCGGGCGCACGGCGCGCCCACCGAAGCGCATCGCGGCATGGGCACCCACCTGGCCGCCCAGGATGCTGGCCACGGCCATGGCCAGGCCGGCGGTCCACAGGACGTGGCCGCCGCTGATCATCACCGCCAGCGCCGCGAGGTTGCTGGCGAGATTGAAGTACTTGGTCTGCGCCGTCGCCCGCACTACGCCCAGGCCGCCGAGGCCGACCAGCGCGGTGGTCATGAACGATCCGGTGCCCGGGCCGAAGAAGCCGTCGTACACGCCGATCATGGCGATCACGCCGGCCAGTGCGAACGGACCGATACGCTGGTGGCGGTCCTCGTCGCTCATCCGCGGCGCGAGCAGGAAATACACGGCCATGGCGATCAGCAGCACCGGAATGACGCCGCTCAGGAACGAGGGGTCCAGCCGTTGCAGCAACCAGGCGCCGAACGCCGCGCCGGCGAATGCGCCCAAAGCGGGCAGGGCGAATCGAAAATCGATGTGGCCCTTGCGGGCGAACGCCACCACCGCGCCGGTCGTGCCCATCGCACTTTGCAGTTTGTTGGTGGCGATCGCGGCCACCGGCGGGACGCCGACGGCGAGCAGGGCCGGGATGGTCAGCAGCCCGCCGCCTCCCGCCATCACGTCGATGGTGCCGGCCACGAACGCGACCGCCATCAGGAAGGCGAGGACCTCCAGCGACAACTCCATCGACGACCAGCCTCGAAATCAGGGGCGCGCATTGTCTCCGGAAACCGGCGCCAGCGGGGCGACAAACCGGCGCCAGTGGGGCGACAAACCGGCGCCAGCCGGCGGCCCCGCGCCGCAATGGACGATCGTCTTTGCAGATTCTGGCGGCCGTCGCGGTAGTCGGGCGGAGCTCGCGGGTTACCAACCAAAGTCACTCGACCGCCCTGTCGGTGACCGCTAGGCTCGGGCGTTCAAATCCACGGGGGACCATCCGATGAAGTTTTCGCCCTTGAGCCTAGGCCTGGCTTCCGCGCTTGGCCTGGCTTCCGCCATTTCCTTCGCCGCGGAGGCACCCGCGGGCAAGCCCCAGCTCGGCGACTTCGGCGTCGACCTGAGCGCGCGCGACCTGTCGGTGAAGCCCGGCGACGACTTCAACCGCTACGTCAGCGGTGAGTGGCTGAAGACCTACCAGCTCAAGGACTACGAGACTTCCTACGGTTCGTTCAACCAGCTGCGCGACCGCTCCGAGGAGCAGGTGCACGGTCTGGTCGAGGACCTGCAGAAGCGCACCGACCTGGCACAGGGCAGTAACGGCCAGAAAGTGCGCGACTACTACGCCAGCTACATGGACCGCGCCTCGCGCGACGCCGCCGGCATCAAGCCGCTGCAGCCGGTGCTGGGTCGCATCGCCGCGATCGACACCAAGCCCGAGCTGGTGGCCGCGTTCGCCAATTCCGACCTCGACGCCAGTGCGGCGCCGGTGCGCCTGGGCGTCGAGCTGGACCGCAAGAACCCCGACCAGTATCTGGTCAGCCTCAATGTCGGTGGCCTGGGCCTGCCGGACAAGGACTACTACCTCAATCCGGACGCACGTTTCGTCGCCATCCGCGAGGCCTACGTCCAGCACATCCAGCGCATCCTCGGCTTCGCCGGAGTGACGGATGGCAAGGCACGCGCCGAGCAGGTGCTGGCGCTGGAAACCGCCCTGGCCAAGCCGCAGTGGGAGCGCGCCAAGCGCCGCGACCGCGACAAGACCTATAACGTCTCGACCTTCGCGCAGTTCCAGAAGCAGTTCCCGGGCTACGACTGGACCGCGCACCTGCGCGCCCAGGAAATGCCGCAGCCCGACCGCGTCAACGTGGTCACGCCGGACGCGGTGCAGCCGGTGCTGGACGTGATCGCCGCCACGCCGCTGCCGGTGTGGCGCGATTACCTGACCTTCCACGCGATCGACGGCAATGCCGATCTGCTCAGCCACGCCCTCGACGATGCGTCGTTCCAGTTCAACGGCAAGGTCATCGGCGGCCAGAAGGCGCAGCGCGACGACTGGAAGCGCGCCGTGGCGATGGTGGGCGCGAAGGAGGGCCTGGGCGATGCGGTCGGCGAGATGTACGTCGCGCGCTACTTCAAGCCCGAAGCCAAGGTGGCGATGGACCAGCTGGTCAAGAACCTGCGCGCGGCGCTGCGCCAGAACATCCAGCAGCTGGACTGGATGAGCGAGGCGACCAAGGCCGAGGCCTACCACAAGCTCGAAACCTTCCGTCCGAAGATCGGCTACCCGGACAAGTGGACCGACTTCGGCAGCGTCGCCATCGTGCCGAACGACCTGGTCGCCAATGCCGTGGCGATGCGCCGCTTCAACCGCGCCGACCAGAACCGTCGTGTCGGCCAGAAGACCGACCGCGACGAATGGCGCATGACGCCGCAGACGGTCAATGCCTACTACAACTCGACCTTCAACGAGATCGTGTTCCCGGCCGCGATCCTGCAGCCGCCATTCTTCGATGTGAACGCCGACCCGGCAGTGAACTACGGCGGCATCGGCGCGGTGATCGGCCACGAGATGGGCCACGGCTTCGACGACCAGGGCAGCAAGTCGGACTTCGCTGGCGTCCAGCGCAACTGGTGGACCGACGCCGACCGCGCCCGCTTCGACGAGCGCACCAAGGCGCTCGGCGCGCAGTACGACTCGTACTGCCCGCTCGAAGGCCAGTGCGTCAACGGCGCGCTGACGATGGGCGAGAACATCGGCGATCTGGGCGGCATCTCGATGGCCTACACCGCCTACCACCTGAGCTTGAACGGCAAGAAGCCGCCGGTGATCGACGGCCTGACGGGCGACCAGCGCTTCTTCCTCGCGTTCGGCCAGATCTGGAAGGGCAAGTACCGGGACGAGTCGTTGTTGACGCTGATCAAGACCAACCCGCACTCGCCGGGGATGTACCGCGCCAACGGCCCGGTGCGCAACTTCGACCCGTGGTACCAGGCGTTCGACGTCAAGCCCGCCGACGCGCTGTACATCGCGCCGGAAAAGCGCGTGCGCATTTGGTAAGCACGCACTGGTAAGCGCTGATCTGTAGGCGCTGGTCTGGTAAGCGGCCGCGAACTCCCCTCTCCCTTCGCGGGAGAGGGGTAGGGAGAGGGGGCGCGCCCGTCCTCTTGCAGGACCTCTGGCCTACGTCCTCGTGCTGGCGCTGTGGCTATAGTGGCGCCACTCATAGCCAGCCGGGGACGTTGCCGTGATCAGGTCCAGCCTTTCCATCGCATTGCTACTCGCCGCCACGACGGCTTCGGCCGGTGCACTGCACGGCATCGATCCCGACGATATCAACCGCAGCGGCAACGCCTGCACCGACTTCTTCGACTACGCCAACGGCGCGTGGCGGCAACAGAATCCGATCCCGGACTACATGGACCGCTGGAGCCGTCGCTGGCAATCCGGCGAGGTCAACAAGGAACACGTCCGCGACATCCTCAACGAGTTGTCGGCGAAAACCGACTGGCCCAAGGGCAGCGCCGGCCAGCTTGCCGGCGACTTCTACGCCGCCTGCATGGACGAATCCCGGGTCGACGCGCTTGGCAGCAAGCCGGTACAACCCTGGCTGGCCGAAGTCGACGCGATCAAGGACAAGGCCGGCGTGCAGCGCATGATCGGCAAGCTGCACGACGTGGGCGTGATGGTGCCGTTCGCCATCTACGCCAGTGAAGATCTGCACGAGCCGTCCAGGACCATCGCCAACATCTATGCCGGCGGCCTGGGCATGCCCGACCGCGACTACTACCTCAAGACCGAGCCACGCTTCGTCGAGGCGCGTGCGAAGTACCTCGAACACGTGGCCAAGATGTTCGAGCTTGCCGGCACCAAGCCCGACCAGGCCAAGCAGAACGCCCAGACGGTGTTCGCCTTCGAAAAACGCCTGGCGCAGGCGTCGCTCGACAACGTGCAGTTGCGCGACCCGAAGCTGCAGGACCATCCGACCGCGTTCGCCGACCTGCCCAAGCTCGCGCCGAGCTTCGACTGGGCCAAGTACTTCGACGCCGCCCACATGCCGCACGATGCGCTGAACGTCACCCAGCCCAAGTTCCTGCAGCAGGTCGACAAGGAACTGGCGACCACTCCGATCCCGCAGTGGAAGATCTACCTGCAGTGGCAAGTCCTCAATGCCGCCGCGGACTCGCTGTCCACGCCCTTCGTCGAGGAGAACTTCGCTTTCAACGGCAAGTTCCTGACCGGCGCGACCGAGATCAAGCCGCGCTGGAAGCGCTGCGCCGAACTCACCGACAACCAGCTCGGCGAGGCGCTGGGCCAGAAATACGTCGAGAAGTACTTCCCGCCGGAAGCCAAGGCGCGCATGCAGGAGATGGTGAAGAACATCCTGCTGGCGATGGACGACACCATCCGCGGCCTGGACTGGATGGACGAAACTACCAAGAAGAAAGCGCTGGAGAAGCGCGCCACCTTCTTCCCCAAGCTGGGCTATCCGGACAAATTCAAGGACTACAAGGGCGTGGTGGTAACGCGCGATTCGGCGTGGGACAACGTCATCTCCGCTTCGCGCTGGAACGTGGCCGACAGCCGCAGCCAGGTCGGCAAGCCGACCGATCGCAGCCGCTGGGGCATGACCCCGCCGACGTCGAACGCGTACTACAACCCGCTGCAGAACGAGATCGTGTTCCCGGCCGGCATCCTGCAGCCGCCCGCGTTCGACGTGAACGCCACCGATGCCGTCAATTACGGTGCGATCGGCGTGGTCATCGGCCACGAAATCAGCCACGGCTTCGACGACCAGGGCGCGCAGTTCGACGCGCAGGGCCGCTTGGCCAACTGGTGGACGCCCGAGGACAACAAGCAGTTCCAGTCCAAGGGCCAATGCGTGGTCAACCAGTTCGAGGGCTATTTCATCGAGCCGGGCGTCCACCACAACGGCAAGCTGGTGCTGGGCGAATCCATCGGCGATCTGGCTGGCGCCAAGATCGCCTACCGCGCTTACCTGAAGTCGCGCGAAGGCAAGGGCCCGGAACCGACCCTCGACGGCTTCACTCCCGAGCAGCAGTTCTTCATCGCCTGGGGCCAGTGGCGCGGCGACGAAACGCGCATGGAAACCCAGCGCACGATGATCCAGGGCGACCCGCA
>DATDBD010000336.1:0-6730 GCA_036525015.1 Lysobacter sp. | reverse complement strand
ATGTCTTCGAGGAACAGATCGCCGAAGGCGATGTCGGTCAGACCGGGCCAACGCTCGTGGGTGCGTCCCAGCGCCGCGGCGAAGGTGGCTTCGTAACCGGCGTTGTCGGTGCCCTGCGGCATCCAGGCCTCGATCACCGGCAGGCCGGCGGCTTCGGCCTGGGCGAGCAGCACGGTGTGGCGGATGCCCTGCATCGCCACGCGGTCGTAGCCTTCGGTGAACGTCGTCAGCAGGCCGACGACCTCGACGTCGTCGCGCTGGCGCAGGGCATGCAGGGTCCAGGCAGCGTCCTTGCCGCCGCTCCAGGAGAGCAGGATGGGGGTGCGTTTCATGCGTCTAGCATGCGCGATAACGTGTCGGGACCGTAACCATCGACGTCGGGCGCACGAAGCGGTGCACGCCTGAGCGCCGAAGGCGAAGTTGGACAGGCGCGTGGCACAACCTGCCCGCTCGTCCTTCGAACTTTGCTTTGCTACGCCCCAGACGAACGGTGTGAACCCTTGCGCCGGTCACGTGGACGCAGCACCGGTCACGTGGGGGCAATCGACTACGGCTTCGAAGGCCGACCCATTAGCACCGTTCGCCCTGAGCGTAGGCGTGAGCCGCATCAAAAACGCGAGGCCGTCAACTTCACGTCCGCCCACTGCCACGCCGCGGCCTGGCGACGCTCGCTCTGGCTGGCGGCATCGACCTGCTTCAACGCGCGCTGCGCCTGGGCCAGTCCGTAGAGCGACCAGCCGTTATCGGGATACACGGCAAGGTCTTCGGCATAGACCGTCGCTGCTTCCTTCGCGCGGCCGACGTCGAGCAGCGCCGCACCCAGGTACGGGCGGACCGGCAACGGCCAATCCGGGGGCTCGTTGTAGTTGAGCAGGTCTTCGGCGGCGGTCGCCTTGCGCAGCGAGGCGATGCCCTCCTGGCGTTGGCCGGAAGCCAACTCGATCTCGCCGCGCAGCATCGGCTCGGCGACATCGAGCACGCGATCGGCGCGGTTGATGTCCCACAGCACCATCTTTTCCAGCGACGGGTCGGCAGAAATCCTGCTCAGTGCCTGAAGCTCCGCCTGCGCCGCCTGGGCCTTGCCCGTGCGCGCATAGGCCATGCCCCGGGCGAAATGCCAGATCGCCGTGGGATAAGGCAGCGGGGCCGGCGATTCCTGCTGCGCGAGGATTGCGTCCCACTCGCCGAACCGCGTCTGCGCGAACAGCGGTGCGACGACGAACTGCTGCATGAAGCTCATCTCTTCAAGCTTCGCCGGGTCGGCGCGTTGCGCGGTCTGGCGTGCGGCCTCCAGCGCCAGCGTGCGCGAGCCATGCAGGGCCGCGGTCATCGCGGCGAAGTGCCAGTTGTGCGGCACGTAGCCCAGCGGGTACATGCCATTGCTGCCGCGGCAGACCGCCAGGAAGTCCTTGTCCGCGGTGCCGGCGGCGAAGTTGGAGAGCGTGGCGTCGTGATAGCGGCCGGTGCGGATGTAGATGTGTGCCGGCATGTGCACCAAGTGGCCAGAACCTGGCGCGAGCGAGGCCAGCTTGTCGGCATGGGCTTCGGCCCGCTGCGGTGTCTTGGAGGCCTCGACGGCGTGGATGTAGTAGTGGGCCGCGCCCATGTGGTCGGGGTTGCGCTGCAGCACGCGTTCGAGCGCACCGACAAGCTCGTTCGTGTACTGCTCGGGCTGGCCGTCGGCGCTCCAGTACGCCCACGGCGACAGGTCCATCAGCGACTCGGCGTACAGCGTGGCGATGTCGTCGTCGTTCGGGAAGCGCCGCGTGGCGTCGGCCAGCGCCTTTGCATAGGCCTCGTCGAGCGGCTTGCGATCGGCGGGTGCGGGCGTCGCGTAGCGCTTGGGCAGCGCTTCGATCAGCGCGCGGTCGGCCGCACGGGCATTGCCCGACAGTTGTACCGCGCGCGACGCCAGCGAGGTCGCGTCGGCGGCCAGTTCGGGCGCCATCGGCTGGTTGATGTTCGGCCCCAGCACCAGCGCCTGGCCCCATACGCACATCGCGCACTTCGGGTCGAGCCGCGCCGCTTCGGCGAACGCGCGTCCGGCGGCTTCGTGGTTGAAGCCGTAGGCCATCCGCAACCCCTGGTCGAAATAGCGCTGGGCGGCGGGCACGTTCGTGTCGATTTCGCGGTGCAGGGCGCCGAAGGTGTCGAACAGCGGAGGGCCGGCGGTGGTGGTTTCCTCGCGTACGGGCGCTTCGCATGAAGCGAGGAGGATGCAGGTGAGCAGTAGTGACAGAGCGAGTGGGCGACGCATGACGATCACCGTGGATTGTGGCTTAAGCCCCTCTTCCGTTTGCGGGAGTGGGATTGGGGTGAGGGCAGTCGGAGAGAAGCGCTCTCATCCGCCCTCCGGGCACCTTCTCCCGCTAGCGGGAGAAGGAAAGCGGTAAAGAGGCCGCTTCGCCCCGCTAATCTGCAGTGGAGAACGTCCTCGGCGGCCATGGCCGGTCGGTGTGGGCCAGGGGGCCCCCATCCGTTGCGCCTGTAACCGTCGCGGAGAAATGTTGCAGTGCGGTAGGCTCGGCGGATGAGCGTCCCAACCCCCGATCCCTCCGTAGAGCCCACCGAAGAAACCCTGCGCGTGGTCGAGTTCGCCCCGAACGACGCACTGCTGCGCGAGGACGTGAAAATCGTCGGCGCACTGGTCGGCGAGATCCTGGCCGAGCAGCGTGGCGCGGACTTCCTGGCCGAAGTCGAACGGCTGCGGCGCGCCGCGATCCGACGCCGTGAAAACAACGCCCCCGCCTCGGAACTGTCGGAGGCGCTGGCGGGCACGGAACTGGACCATGCCGGCGATCTGGTGCGCGCCTTCGCGACCTATTTCCAGGCGGTCAACGTCGCCGAGCGCGTACATCGCATCCGCCGCCGCCGCGACTACGAGCGCCGTGGCGCCAGTGCGCAACCCGGCAGCCTGCGCGAAGTGCTTGCCACGCTGGCGGGGCAGGGCGTGAGCCCGGAGGAAGTGGCAGCCCTGCTGCCGCGCCTGCGCATCGAGCCGGTATTCACCGCGCATCCGACCGAGGCAGTGCGGCGCGCGCTGCTGGAAAAGGAGCGGCTGATCGTCACCTGCCTGATGCAGGACATCGACCGCAGCCGCACGCCTTACGAACGTCGCGCCGACCACGAGCGCATCCGCCTGGCGCTGACCGCCAGCTGGCAGACCGCCGAGGCTCCGCCGGTGAAGCCGAGCGTCGCCGACGAGTTCGAGCACGTCAGCTACTACCTGTCGGAAGTGCTGTATCGCGTGCTGCCGGTGTTCTACGAGCTGTTCGAGGACGCGCTGCGCGAAACCTGCGGCGAAGCGATGCCGGCGCCGAACGTGCTCGGCTTCGGCACCTGGGTCGGCGGCGATATGGACGGCAACCCCAATGTCGGTGCCGACACCATCGCCGCGACGCTGGCCGGCCAGCGCGCGCTGGTGCTGGCGGCGTACCAGCGCGACGTCGCCGCGCTGGGCCAGTTGCTGAGCCAGTCGCTGAGCCGCGTGGCCGTGTCCGACGAGGTGCTCGCGCGCATCGAGGAGTACCGCTACCTGCTGCCGCGCGCGGCCTCGACGCTGAAGCCGCGCCATGCCGACATGCCGTACCGCAACCTCCTAACCCTGATGGGTGCGCGCTTGCAGGCCACCGCCGACGACCACGTCAACGGCTATCCGGATACGGCGTCGTTCCTGGCCGACATCGCCGCGATCGAACGCAGTCTGGCCACGCACCAGGGCGCGCATGCCGGCGGCTTCTCGGTGAGACGCCTGCGCCGTCGCCTGGATTGCTTCGGCTTTCACCTGGCCAGCCTGGACCTGCGCCAGGATTCGGGCACGCACGATGCCGCCCTGGCCGAATTGCTGGCCGATCCGCAATGGGAATCGCGCAGCCACGACGAACGCGCGCTACGCCTGCATGCGCTGCTCGACGGCAGTGTGCCGGCACCGAGCATGGGCAACGGCTCGGCGCGGCCGACGCTGGAAGTATTCCGCTGCGTCGCACGGCTGCGCGTGCGCTACGGGGCGCGCACATTCGGACCGTACATCGTCAGCATGAGCCGTAGCGCCGCCGATGCGCTGGCGGTGCTGGCGCTGGCGCGCATCGCCGGGTGCGTCGATGGCGAGGGGCGGGTGCCGCTGGACGTGGCGCCGCTGTTCGAAACCATCGACGATCTCGACGCCGCCGCCGATGCGCTGCGCGCGCTGTTTGCCGATCCGGTCTACCGCCGTCACCTGGCCTCGCGCGGCGACCGCCAGGTGGTGATGCTGGGTTATTCCGACAGCGCCAAGGACGGCGGCATCCTCGCCTCGCGCTGGGCGCTGCAGCAGACGCAGGTGGCATTGGCGCAACTGGCGGCGGACAGCGGCGTGCGCATCGCCTTCTTCCACGGGCGCGGCGGTTCGATCAGTCGCGGCGGCGGCAAGACCGAGCGCGCGGTGATCGCCGCGCCGCGCGGTTCGGTCGACGGCTATCTGCGACTGACCGAGCAGGGCGAGGTAATCCACCGCAAGTACGGCATCCGCGCCATCGCGCTGCGCAACCTGGAGCAGGCCACCGGCGCGGTGCTGCGCGCGACGTTGCGGCCGCGTCCCCCGGAAGCGCGCGAGGATGGCTGGCGCGCAATCGCGGCGGAGCTGGCCCAGGATGCACGTGCACATTACCGCGCTCTGGTGCACGACAACCCCGATTTCCCCGCGTATTTTCGCGCCGCCACGCCCATCGACGTGATCGAGCGGCTGCGTATCGGTTCGCGCCCGAGCAAGCGCGCCAGCGACGCCGGCCAGACCTCGCTACCGGGCATCGGTTCGCTGCGGGCGATTCCGTGGGTGTTCGCGTGGGCGCAGAATCGCGCCGGGCTGACGGCGTGGTACGGCGTCGGCAGCGCATTGAAGCGGGCACTGCAGCAGCACGGCCGCGAGACGCTGGCGGAAATGGCGCGCGACTGGCCGTTCTTCGGCACGCTGATCGACGACCTGGAGATGGTGCTGGCCAAGTCAGACCCCGCCATCTTCGAGCGCTACTCGCTGCTGGCCGGCGAACTGCATTCGCGCTTCCATCCCGTTATCGCCGCCGAGTTCGAGCGCACACGCGTGGCGGTGCTGGCGATCAAGGGCAGCGACGAACTGCTGGCCGGCGACTACCGCCTGCGCCAGTCGATCCGCCTGCGCAACCCCTATGTCGACCCGATCAGCCTGCTGCAGGTGGACCTGCTGTCGCGCTGGCGCGAGGCCGGCCGTCCCGACGACGCGCTGCTGCAGGTGCTGGTGGCGACGGTGAATGGTATTTCGGCTGGGATACAGAACACGGGTTGAAGGCGCTCGCGCCGTTGCGAGTATCGCGAAGCGGCATGACGGTCTCTCCCGCGCATGACCCGCTTGCGGGAGTCTGCGTCTGCGGTTTCGAGCTCGTCCCCTCTCCTGCTTGCGGGCTCCGTCTCCGGTTGCGAGATCGTCCCCTCTCCCGCTTGCGGGAGAGGGCTAGGGTGAGGGGCTCTTGCTTTGCGCTTCCGGACGCGTTCCCGTGGCGGCGGCGCCCTCACCCCAACCCCCCTCCCGCACGCGGGAGAGGGGCTAGAAGTGCGAGTGGAACAGGGGACGAAAGCACCTGCCAAAGCCCCGATCCGGCAAGCCCAATCCGCATCGCCCTAACAAGACGGTGGCTACCATAGCGGCCATCAAAAGTTCAGGGAGTGCCCATCGTGAAATCTCGTGCCGCCGTAGCCTTCGAAGCGGGCAAGCCGCTGCAGATCGTCGAGATCGACGTCGCGCCGCCGAAGGCCGGCGAGGTGCTGGTGAAGATCACCCACACCGGCGTCTGCCACACCGACGCCTTCACGCTCAGCGGCGATGATCCCGAAGGGCTTTTCCCCGCAGTGCTCGGCCACGAAGGCGGCGGGATAGTGGTGGAAGTCGGCGAAGGCGTCACCAGCGTCAAGCCCGGCGACCACGTGATCCCGCTGTACACGGCCGAATGCGGCAAGTGCAAGTTCTGCCTGTCGGGCAAGACCAACCTGTGCCAGGCGGTGCGCGCCACCCAGGGTAAGGGCGTGATGCCCGACGGCACCTCGCGCTTTTCCTACAACGGCCAGCCGCTGTACCACTACATGGGCACCAGCACCTTCAGCGAGTACACGGTCGTGGCCGAAGTCTCGCTGGCGAAGATCAATCCGCAGGCGCCGCTGGAGAAGGTCTGCCTGCTCGGTTGCGGCGTGACCACCGGCATCGGCGCGACGCGCAACGCGGCCAAGGTCAAGGAAGGCGACAGCGTCGCGGTGTTCGGGCTCGGCGGCATCGGCCTGGCGGTGATCCAGGGTGCGCGCCAGGCCAAGGCCGGCCGCATCCTCGCCATCGACACCAATCCGGGCAAGTTCGAGCTCGCCCGGCAGATGGGCGCGACTGACTGCGTCAACCCGAAAGACCATGCCAAACCCATCCAGGAGGTCATCGTCGAGATGACCGACGGCGGCGTCGACTACAGCTTCGAGTGCATCGGCAACGTCGACGTCATGCGCGCCGCACTGGAGTGCTGCCACAAGGGCTGGGGCGAGAGCGTGATCATCGGCGTCGCCGGCGCCGGGCAGGAGATCCGCACGCGGCCGTTCCAGCTGGTGACCGGCCGGGTCTGGCGTGGCACGGCGTTCGGTGGCGTGAAAGGACGCACGCAGTTGCCGGGCATGGTCGAACAGGCGATGACGGGCGAGATCCAACTCGATCCCTTCATCACCCACAACCTGCCGCTGGAGCAGA
>DATDBD010000335.1:0-9201 GCA_036525015.1 Lysobacter sp. | reverse complement strand
CGACGGCCGTGGCAACTACAACATGGGCGTGAAGGAACAGATCATCTTCCCGGAAATTGACTTCGACCAAGTTGACGCCCTGCGCGGCATGGACATCGCGATCACCACGACCGCGAAGACCGACGCCGAAGCCAAGGCGCTGCTCGAAGCATTCCGCTTCCCGTTCCGCAACTGATACTCGAGGACCGACACAATGGCCAAGACCTCCATGGTCAACCGCGAGATCAAGCGGGCCAAGCTTGCCAAGCAGCATGGCGACAAGCGTATTGCGCTGAAGAAGATCATCTCCAGCCAGACCGCTTCGTACGAAGACAAGATGGAAGCCGCCGTCAAGCTTCAGAAGCTGCCGCGCGATTCCTCGCCGAGCCGCCAGCGCAACCGCTGCGAACTGTCGGGCCGTCCGCGTGGCGTGTACCGCAAGTTCGGCCTGGGCCGCAACATGCTGCGCAAAGCCACCATGAACGGCGACGTTCCGGGCCTGCGCAAGGCCAGCTGGTAATCTGCCGGCGGCTGACGATGTAACAAGTGCGCCGGCAAGTCTGCTAGACTTGCCGGCTCGCTCGTTTCAGGCCCTGGCCCGAAAGGGCGGGGTCGCCTCCTGAGCCTCGTTGGCTTTGAGAGGCACCACAACTGAATTCGCAATCCCGCGGATATCGGTGCTACTCATAGGTGCATTTACACATGAGCATGACTGATCCCATTGCCGACATGCTGGTCCGCATCAAGAATGCGGCGGCTGTCCGGAAGCAGACGGTGAAGATGCCGTCTTCGAAGATCAAGGTGGCCATCGCCAAGGTTCTCAAGGACGAAGGCTATATCCTGGACTCGCGCGTGACGGAAGTCGGCGCCGGCAAGTCCGAACTCGAAATCTCGCTGAAGTATTACGAAGGCAAGCCGGTGATCGAGCGCCTCCAGCGCTACTCCCGTTCGGGCCTGCGCCAGTACCGCGGCAAGGACGAGCTGCCCAAGGTCCTCGGTGGCCTCGGCGTCGCCATCATCTCCACCTCGAAGGGCATCATGACCGATGCGCAGGCGCGCCAGCAGGGCGTCGGCGGTGAAGTCCTGTGCTTCGTGGCCTAAGGGAGGAATAGACATGTCCCGAGTTGCCAAGAAGCCGGTTGCCCTCACCAAGGGCGTCGAACTGAACGTCCAGGCTGATTCGATCAGCGCAAAGGGCCCTAAGGGCACGCTGAGCGTTGCCAAGCCTGCCGGCATCGCGGTCAAGGTCGAAGACGGCCATGCCGTATTCTCGACCGAAGACGCGGCGCTTATCCCGCTGACCGGTACCCTGCGCGCGATCCTTGCCAACATGGTCAAGGGCGTCTCCGAAGGCTTTGAGCGCAAGCTCGAGCTGGTCGGCGTCGGTTACCGCGCCTCGATGCAGGGCAAGGACCTGAACCTGTCGCTGGGTTTCTCGCATCCGGTGCTGTTCCAGGCTCCGGAAGGCATCACCATCGCTACCCCGACCCAGACCGAAATCGTGGTCCAGGGCGCGGACAAGCAGCGC
The DNA here is from genome assembly GCA_036525015.1 of Lysobacter sp. GTDB lineage: Bacteria > Pseudomonadota > Gammaproteobacteria > Xanthomonadales > Xanthomonadaceae > Lysobacter_J. The sequence goes on along the minus strand of DATDBD010000335.1, from coordinate 7,694 downwards.
GTGGGTGAGGTTGCGGCCAAGATCCGTGGCTTCCGTCCGCCGGAGCCCTACAAGGGCAAGGGTGTGAAGTACGCCGGTGAAGTGATCATTCGTAAGGAAGCCAAGAAGGCCTAATCGGCTTTCAGCTTTCGAGGACAGAAACCATGAGCAAGAACATCGCCCGCCTGCGCCGCGCCAAGTCGACCCGCGCGCACATCCGCGAACTCGGCGTGCCGCGCCTGACCGTGCTGCGCACGGGACAGCACCTGTACGCCCAGGTCTTCACCGCCGACGGCTCCAAGGTCTTGGCTGCCGCCTCGACCGTGCAGGCCGACGTCAAGGAAGGCCTGAAGAACGGCAAGAACGCCGAAGCCGCCGTCAAAGTCGGCCTGGCCATCGCGGCCAAGGCCAAGGCAGCCGGCATCGAGAAGGTCGCTTTCGACCGCTCGGGCTACCGCTACCACGGTCGCATCAAGGCACTCGCCGATGCGGCTCGCGAAGGCGGCCTGCAGTTCTAAGGCTTGAAGGCGTGGGGATTCGTCCCCACGCCTGACTGCATTCCTGCCGGCACAGGTGGTGCCGGGCGTTGCCGGGAATTGTCCGCGGCAGCGAAACATCCGATGTAGACCACAACCATAAGCGGCCAAGCCGCAAATCCCTTTAATCATCAGGAATTTGGAAATGGCAGAAGAACGTGCACCGCGGGGTCGTGATCGCGACCGTAACCGCGAAGAGATGGACGACGGCATGATCGAGAAGCTGATCGCGGTCAACCGCGTCAGCAAGACCGTCAAGGGTGGCCGCCAGTTCACCTTCACCGCGCTGACCGTGGTCGGCGACGGCGACGGCAAGGTCGGCTTCGGCTATGGCAAGGCGCGCGAAGTGCCGGTCGCCATCCAGAAGTCGATGGAATATGCCCGCAAGAGCATGGTCAATGTCGATCTGAACAACGGCACGCTGTGGCACGCCGTCAAGTCCGGCCATGGCGCTGCACGCGTGTTCATGCAGCCCGCCTCGGAAGGTACCGGCGTGATCGCCGGTGGCGCGATGCGCGCCGTGCTGGAAGCAGTCGGCGTCAAGAACGTGCTGGCCAAGGCCGTGGGTTCGCGTAACCCGATCAACCTGGTTCGCGCCACGCTGAAGGGCCTGGGCGAGATGCACTCGCCGGCCAAGATTGCGGCCAAGCGCGGCAAGAAGGTGGAGGACCTGAACCATGGCTAAGAAGGAAGCAGCCGCCGGCGGCACCGTGAAGGTGCGCCTGGTCAAGGGTCTCCGTGGCACCCAGTCGCGTCACCGCCTGTCGGTGAAGGCCCTGGGCCTGAACAAGCTCAACGATGTGCGTGAACTGAAGGACAGCCCGCAGGTGCGTGGCCTGATCAATCAGTTGCACTACCTCGTTCGCGTCGAGGAGTAATCAATCATGCGTCTCAATACTCTCCAGCCCGCTGACGGCGCCCGCAAGGAGCGCACCCGCGTCGGTCGTGGTATCGGTTCGGGCCTCGGCAAGACCGCCGGTCGCGGCCACAAGGGTTCGTTTGCGCGTTCGGGCAAGGGCAAAATCAAGGCCGGCTTCGAAGGCGGCCAGATGCCCATGCAGCGTCGCCTGCCGAAGATCGGCTTCCGTTCCAAGATCGCCAAGGACACGGCCGAAGTGCTGCTGTACCAGTTGGAAAAGCTGGACGTGGCCGAGATCGACTTCGCCGCTCTGAAGGCTGCAAAGCTGGTGCCGAGCACCGCCAAGCAGGCCAAGATCGTGAAGAAGGGCGAGCTGACCAAGAAGTTCGTGCTCAAGGGTGTGCTGGCCACCGCCGGCGCCAAGGCCGCTATTGAAGCGGCCGGCGGCAAGGTCGAGGAGTAAGGCAAGCATGGCGCAGAGCGGCAACGCGATGGCCGGCATGGGCGGCGGGCTCGGTAAGTTCACCGAGCTCCGTCAGCGCCTGCTGTTCGTAGTCGGCGCTTTGATCGTCTACCGCATCGGGTGCTACATCCCGGTGCCGGGCGTCAATCCTGAAGCGATGCTCCGGCTGATGGAGACGCAGAAGGGCACGATCGTGGACATGTTCAACATGTTCTCCGGTGGTGCGCTTCACCGCTTCAGCCTGTTCGCACTGAACGTGATGCCGTACATCTCGGCATCGATCATCGTGCAGCTGCTGGTGCAGATCGTGCCCAGCCTGAAGGCCATCCAGAAGGAAGGCGAGTCGGGCCGCCGCAAGATCAACCAGTGGTCGCGCATGGGCGCCATTCCGCTGGCCGTGTTCCAGGCCTGGGGCATCGCCACGGCCCTGCAGGCAGGTGGCGCCAGCCAGGGCATCGCAGTGGTTTACAACCCGGGTCCGGGCTTCATCGTGACCGCGGTGATCGCGCTGACGGCCGGCACCATGTTCCTGATGTGGCTGGGCGAGCAGGTGACCGAGCGCGGCATCGGCAACGGCGTCTCGCTGATCATCTTCTCTGGCATCGTCGCGGGCCTCCCGGCCGCCGTGATCGGCATGTTCGAGCAGATCCGCAACGGCGACATGAATGCCCTGACCGCGATCGCGGTGGTGGGCATCGTGCTGGTCTTCACCTACCTGGTGGTGTTCGTCGAACGCGGCCAGCGCCGGATCACGGTGAACTACGCCCGTCGTCAGGGCGGCCGCAGCGCCTACCTGAATCAGTCGTCGTTCCTGCCGCTCAAGCTCAACATGTCGGGCGTGATCCCGGCGATCTTCGCCTCGAGCATCGTCATGTTCCCGGCGACCGCCGCGACCTGGTTCAGCCAGGCCGGTTCGGTCTCCTGGCTCCAGCGCGTCAGCCAATGGCTGAATCCGGGTGAGCCGCTGCACATGATCCTGTACGCCGGGCTGATCATCGGGTTCGCGTTCTTCTACACGGCCCTGGTGTTCAACTCGCAGGAAACCGCGGATAATCTCAAGAAGTCTGGCGCGCTGATCCCGGGCATCCGTCCCGGCAAGGCGACAGCCGAATACATCGATGGCGTGCTGACCCGTTTGACCGCGGCCGGCGCCATCTACCTGGTGGCGGTGTGTCTCCTCCCGGAGATCATGCGCACCAAGATGGGCACCTCGTTCTACTTCGGCGGCACCTCGCTGCTGATCGTGGTCGTGGTGGTCATGGATTTCATCGCCCAGATCCAGGCTCATCTGATGTCGCATCAGTACGAAAGCCTGCTGAAGAAGGCGAACTTGAAGGGCGGCTCGCGCGGCGGTCTCGCGCGCGGGTGAACCCGGACCACTCCTGCGCGCCAGAGTCGCGCGCGGGGTTGGGCAGGGCGGCTTGCCGCCAGGTCCAGCCAGTCCGGATTCGTCGCCGGAGCATGGGCACACTCCCCATGCCGGGCACCGCGGCGCCTTAGGGCACCGCGGGGCTTTCTATTAACCCGAGACCTTGATACAATTTCCAGTTCACTCCGCCGGGATTAATCCGTCCTGGCCGCCAAATCAGTTGGAGATCGCGTTATGGCGCGTATTGCGGGCGTCAATTTGCCTGCCCAGAAGCATGTCTGGGTTGGGCTCCAGAGTATCTACGGCATCGGCCGTACCCGTTCCAAGAAGGTCTGTGAAGCCGCTGGCGTCACCTCGACCACCAAGATCCGCGACCTGTCCGAACCCGAAGTCGAGCGCCTGCGCGCCGAAGTCGGCAAGTACGTGGTCGAAGGCGACCTGCGCCGTGAAGTCGGCATCGCCATCAAGCGTCTGATGGACCTGGGCTGCTACCGCGGCCTGCGTCACCGCCGCGGCTTGCCGCTACGCGGTCAGCGCACCCGGACCAATGCCCGTACCCGTAAGGGTCCGCGCAAGGCCATCAGGAAGTAAGGGGATCTCATCATGGCCAAGCCAGCAGCTGCCAAGCCGAAGAAGAAGATCAAGCGCGTCGTCACCGACGGCATCGCCCACGTCCACGCTTCTTTCAACAACACCATCATCACGATCACCGACCGCCAGGGCAACGCGCTCTCGTGGGCGACCTCGGGCGGCGCGGGTTTCCGCGGTTCCCGCAAGTCGACCCCGTTCGCCGCGCAGGTTGCCGCCGAAAAGGCGGGCCGTGCTGCGCTCGACTACGGCGTCAAGTCGCTGGAAGTCCGCATCAAGGGCCCGGGTCCGGGTCGTGAGTCGGCCGTACGTTCGCTCAACAACGTCGGCTACAAGATCATCAACATCATCGACGTGACGCCAATCCCGCACAACGGGTGTCGTCCGCCGAAAAAGCGTCGCGTCTGAGGAGCTGAAAGAACATGGCTCGTTATATCGGTCCCACCTGTAAGCTCGCTCGTCGCGAAGGCGCAGATCTTGGCCTGAAGTCGTCGGCTCGCGCCCTCGACTCCAAGTGCAAGCTCGAGCAGAAGCCCGGCCAGCATGGCCCCACCGCCCGCAAGGGCAAGCTGTCCGACTACGCCACCCAGCTGCGCGAGAAGCAGAAGGTCAAGCGTATCTACGGTCTGCTGGAGCGTCAGTTCCGCAACTACTACAAGAAGGCCTCGACCAAGAAGGGCAACACGGGTGAAAACCTGCTGCAGCTTCTCGAGACCCGTCTTGACAACGTCGTCTACCGCATGGGTTTCGCGGTGACCCGTCCGGCCGCCCGCCAGCTGGTCTCGCACCGGGGCGTCACGGTCAACGGCAAGCCCGTCAACCTGCCGTCCTACCAGGTCAAAGCCGGTGACGCGATCGCGCTCGCCGAGCGCGCTCAGAAGCAGCTTCGCGTGCAGGAATCCCTGACCGTGTCGCAGCAGATGGATCTCTCGCCGTCGTGGGTCGAAGTCGACAGCAAGAAGTTCAGTGGCGTGTTCAAGGCTGTTCCTGATCGTGCAGACCTGCCGGCCGACATCAACGAAGCGCTGATCGTCGAGCTGTACTCGAAGTAATCCAGGAGACGCCAGAACATGACGGTAACCGCAAACCAGGTGCTGCGTCCGCGCGGCCCTCAGATCGAGCGCCTTACGGGCAACCGTGCCAAGGTCGTGATCGAACCGCTGGAGCGTGGCTACGGCCACACGCTCGGCAATGCGCTGCGCCGCGTGCTGCTGTCGTCGATCCCGGGCTTCGCAATCACGGAAGTCGAGATCGATGGCGTGCTGCACGAGTACACCACGGTCGAAGGCCTGGAGGAGGATGTCCTCGAGGTTCTGCTGAACCTCAAGGATGTCGCCATCCGCATGCACACGGGCGAGTCCTCGACGCTGTCGCTGGCCAAGCAGGGCCCGGGCATCGTCACGGCCGGTGACATCAAGACCGACCACAACGTCGAGATCCTCAATCCGGAGCACGTGATCGCGCACCTGACCAAGGACACCGCGCTCAACATGCGTCTGAAGATCGAGCGTGGCTTCGGCTACCAGCCGGCCGCCGCGCGTCGTCGTCCGGACGAGGAAACCCGCACCATCGGTCGTCTGATGCTGGACGCCAGCTTCTCGCCGGTCCGCCGCGTGGCGTACGCCGTCGAAGCGGCCCGCGTCGAGCAGCGCACCGACCTGGACAAGCTGGTCCTGGACATCGAGACCAACGGCACGATCGACGCTGAGGAAGCCGTCCGCACCGCGGCCGACATCCTGACCGACCAGCTGTCGGTGTTCGGCGATTTCACCCACCGCGACCGCGGTGCGGCGAAGCCGGCCACCAGCGGCATCGACCCGATCCTGCTGCGTCCGATCGACGACCTCGAGCTGACCGTGCGTTCGGCCAACTGCCTCAAGGCGGAGAGCATCTACTACGTCGGCGATCTGATCCAGAAGACCGAAGTTGAGCTGCTCAAGACGCCGAACCTCGGCAAGAAGTCGCTCACCGAGATCAAGGAAGTGCTCGCCCAGCGCGGCCTCTCCCTTGGCATGAAGCTCGAGAACTGGCCGCCCGCAGGCATTGCCTCGCACGGCATGATGGGCTGAGCCTCGCGCTCAACCCATACGCGAACGCGCCTTCGGGCGCGTGCGCGTTTCAGCAGTAACCAGGCAACACATCGCCGACGGGCCAAGAAGCCCGCGGCACGCCGGCCACGGAGGGTCGGTTCGGGCCACCCGCAGTCCAATGTTCCAACGCCTGGATGGCGACAGCGAAGTACAACGGTTTCAACATTCAACAGGAATCACTGCCATGCGCCACCAGAAATCCGGCCGTAAGTTCAGCCGCACCAGTGCCCATCGCGATGCCATGTTCACCAACATGGCCGCCTCGCTGATCAAGCACGGCCTCATCCGTACCACCCTGCCCAAGGCCAAGGAGCTGCGTCGCGTCGCCGAGCCGCTCATCACCCTGGCCAAGGTCGACGGCGTCGCCAACCGCCGCCTCGCTTTCTCGCGCCTGCGCGACAAGGAAGCCGTGGGCACGCTGTTCACGACGCTCGGCCCGCGTTACCAGTCCCGTCCGGGTGGCTACCTGCGCATCCTCAAGTGCGGTTTCCGCGCTGGCGACAATGCGCCGATGGCTTACGTCGAACTGGTCGACCGGCCGGATGCCGCGACGGAGTAATCCGACGCGCGCATAGACCGACGGCAACGTCGGGATAGTTAAGCCCTGGCTTCGGTCGGGGCTTTTGCTTTTTGTGGTCCGTGGGGTTGGCTACGTCGTGAAGCTCGCGTGCAGGCGCCCGGCAACCCCGTTAAGCTTGGCCGATGACGACGACACTGCTTCGCGGTTCTTTCCGCACCCAGTTCCTGCTGGGCTTCGCTATCTGCGCGGCGCTGTTGGCCTACGCGTTCTATTCGCAATTGCACGACGGCCTGGAGCCGTGCCCGCTGTGCATCTTCCAGCGCGTGGCGTTCTTCGCCCTTGGCGTGGTCTTCCTGATCGGCGGTTTGCACGCTCCGAAGAGCACCGGCGGGCGTCGTGGCTACGGCGTGCTCTCGTTGCTTGCTGCGGTGGCGGGCATTGCCGTCGCCGGCAACCACGTGCGCCTGCAACACCTTCCGCCGGACCAGGTGCCGGCCTGCGGTCCTGGCCTGGACTACATGCTCGATGCGATGCCGATCTCGGGCGTCATCCGCAAAGTGATGACCGGCTCGGGCGAGTGCGCCAACGTGGACTGGTCGTTCCTGGGCCTGTCGATGCCGGCGTGGAGCCTGATCTGGTTCGTGTTGCTGGCGTTATGGGCGGGATATGCCGCGTTCCGTCGTCGCTGAATAGCCTGTCACGGTTGCCGCTGTAACGGTTGCAGCATCGCAGGCGAGCGCCCATGATCATTCGCCGCACTGCAGCATCGTCCGTGTCATGCCCACATCCGATCGCAACCTTCGTGCCGTGAACCTGCCCAAAGACTGGTCTCCCCAGTCCTGGCGCAGCTTTCCAGCGATGCAGTTGCCGACCTATCCGGATGCCCAGGCGCTGTCCGCCGCGCTGATCGAATTGCGCTCGCTGCCACCGCTGGTGACCTCGTGGGAGATCCTCTCGCTCAAGCAGCAACTGGCGGAAGCCCAGGACGGCAAGCGCTTCCTGTTGCAGGGCGGCGATTGCGCCGAGAGTTTCGACGCGTGCAGCTCAGAGGTGATCTCCAACCGGCTCAAGGTGCTGCTGCAGATGAGCCTGGTGCTGGTGCATGGCATGCGCAAGCCGGTGGTGCGTGTCGGCCGGTTTGCCGGCCAGTACGCCAAGCCGCGCTCGACCGATACCGAAACGATCGGCGAGATGACACTGCCGAGCTACCGCGGCGACATGGTCAACGCGCCGGAGTTCACTCAGGCCGCGCGCGCACCGGACCCGCGCCGCATGATCAAGGCGCACGCG
>DATDBD010000334.1:0-5492 GCA_036525015.1 Lysobacter sp. | reverse complement strand
TGGTGGGCGCCAACGGAGCCTTCGCAGTAGACGACGACGGCCCGCAGCCGTTGGTCGCGCTGTGGCGGGTGCGGGCGCTGCAGGACGCAACCGCGGCGGCGGCCGCGACAGGCGAGGTTGCCGTGCATGCGCTGCAGGCCGAGTTGGGCATGGCGGCCGTACGCTTCGACGGCGTACGCTTCGGCAACCTCAATACACCCGATGACCTGGCCGCGGCCGGGTTCGCGCCTGCTTCGATCACGCCCGCTTCGATCACGCCTGCTTCCCCATGACCGGATTCCCCACTGGACTGCTGTTCGACGACGCGCTTGCCATCGTGCGCGAGGTTTCCGCACAGCATCGCCTCGAAACCGAAACGCTCGCGTTGTCGCGCACGCATGGTCGCGTGCTTGCGGCCGATCTGCGCGCCCCCCTGGCGTTGCCGCCGTTCGACAACAGCGCGATGGACGGCTTCGCCGTTCGTCATGCCGATCTGCGCGATGCGCAGGTTTCGCTGCACCTGGCCGGCGAGCAATACGCGGGACGCGCGCTCGGCATCCAGGTAGGCGAGGGCGAGTGTGTACGCATCACCACCGGCGCGCCGATGCCGGCAGGTGCCGACACGGTCGTCATCAAGGAGAACGCACGCAGCGAAGGGGATCGGATCGTCGTCCCGGGCGAAACCGCGTTTGGCGCAAATGTGCGCAAGGCCGGTGAAGACGTCGCCGCCGGTGATCTGGTGCTACATGCAGGACAGGTGTTGACGCCGCCGCGTGTATCGCTGGCGGCGTCGCTCGGCGTGGCGTCGCTGGCGGTGACGCGCAAGCCGACGGTGGCGGTTTTCACCAGTGGCGATGAGTTGGTCGAACCGGGCCTGTCGCTGGCGCCGGGCGAGATCTACGACAGCAACCGCGAACTGCTGATGGGCCTGTTGCGTGCCGACGGGCTGGAGCCGACCGCGTGGCCGCGCCTGCCCGACGATCCGCGCGCGGTCGAGATCGCCTTGCGCGATGCCGCCTGCGCATTCGATCTGGTCATCACGTGTGGCGCGGTGTCGGCGGGCGAGAAGGACCACATTCCTGCCGTGCTGGAGCAGTTTGGACAGGTTCATTTCTGGAAGGTCCGCATGAAGCCCGGCATGCCGCTACTGTTCGGCAGCATGGACCAGGCGCGCGTGCTCGGATTGCCTGGCAATCCGGTATCGGTGTTCGCCACCTACCTCACCCTGGGCCGTGCACTGGTCGATGGCCTGCAGGGACGTAGCGAGCCGCGAGCGGTCGAACGTGCCCAATTGGTCGCGCCCATCGACAAGGCCCACCCGCGGCGCGAGTTCATGCGGGCGCAGGTGTTCTGCGACGACCACGGCGTGCTGCGCGCCGATCCCAATCCGGCCGTCGGCTCGCACCGGCTTCGCGCCGTGGCCGATTCCAACGCACTGATCGTCGTGCCTGACGGTCCGCAGCGACTGGCGGCGGGCGAGGTGGTCGAAGTCCTGCGCTACGCCTGATCCATTGCGCGGTTGGCGCGATAATGGCCGCATGAACATCGAACGGATCACTCCCGCTGAAGCCCTGGGCCGCCTGCGCGAAGGTGCCGTGCTGGTCGACGTGCGCGAGTCGCACGAACGCGCGACCGGCTTCGCGCAGGGCGCTGTGGGCATCGCCCGGGCCGAACTGGAAGCCGATCCGCAGTCGGCGCTGCCCGACCGCGACGCGCAGGTGCTGTTGATCTGCCAGGGCGGCGGTCGCTCGCTGAAGGCGGCCGAGGCGCTCGTGGAGGCAGGCTATCGCCGCGTGGCATCGGTCGAAGGGGGCACGACCCGCTGGGTCGCCGAAGGCCTGCCTATGACGCAGCCGGAAGGCGATGTCGATTTCTACGATCGCTACTCGCGCCATCTGCGCCTGCCGGAAGTGGGTGAGGCCGGGCAGCGCAAGCTGCAGGCCGCGCGCATCGCGATGGTGGGTGCCGGTGGCCTGGGTTCGCCGGCGGGCTTCTACCTTGCCGCCGCCGGTGTCGGCACGCTGGTGCTGGCCGACGACGACGTGGTCGATCGCAGCAATCTGCAACGGCAGATCCTGCATACCGACGCGCGCATCGGCACGCCCAAGGTCGAGTCGGCGCGCATCGCGCTGTCGGCACTCAATCCGCAGGTCGCCATCGAAACCTTCGCCGAGCGCATCACCGCGGCCAATGTGGAGCGGTTGATTGCCGACGCCGATGTCGTGATCGACGGCGCCGACAACTTCCCGGTCCGTTACCTGCTCAATGACGCCTGTGTGAAGCTGGGCAAGCCGCTGGTCTATGGCGCGGTTCACCGATTCGAAGGGCAGGTCAGCGTGTTCGATGCCGGTCGCAAACGTGGCGATGCTCCGTGCTATCGCTGCCTGTTCCCGGAGCCGCCGCCGCCGGAGGCCGCGCCCAATTGCGCCGAGGCCGGTGTGCTGGGTGTGCTGCCCGGCGTGATCGGGCTATTGCAGGCCACCGAGGCCATCAAGCTGATCCTGGGCCAGGGCGATCCGTTGACCGGACGTCTGCTGCACTTCGATGCGCTGGGTATGCGTTTTCGCGAGACAAGACTGCGCGCGGACCCGCATTGTCCGGTCTGCGCGGCGGATCAGGATTTCCCCGGGTACATCGATTACGTGCAGTTCTGCGGCGCCCACTCGCCCTGATCACACGCTCTCAACTCGCCCCCAATTAGGCGCCGCCGGTCACGACGCTGGGCTCGGTCGTCTGCACGAGGTCCGCTTGCAGGAACCCGGCCAGCGCCCCCTCCAGCGCCGGGTCGCTACCGAGCGTGGAATGGTCGGCGAAGGGCAGGTCGACCACGTGCGGCGGGCGCCCCAGCACGGAGATCAGGCGGTTGGTGTGGGCCGCCGGAATCACGTCGTCCTGTCCCGCCCGAAGCACCATCACCGGGCGGTTGTAACCGCGCAGGTGGGTGGCCGAGTCGAAACGGTCCCTCACGATCCATCCCATCGGCAGCAACGGATAGTGGCTCTGCGCGACGTTAGCCAGGCAGTCGAACGGGGCCACCAGCACCAGCCGCGTGACCGATCGCTTGGACGCCACGTAACTGGCCACTCCGGTGCCCAGGCTCGTGCCGATCACGCTGATCGGCTGCCCGGGATGCTGCTCGTGGACATGGTCGAACAAGGCCAGGCCGTCGCCCAGTAGCGCCGACTCGGTCGGTTCGCCGCCGCTGGCGCCAAAGCCGCGATAGGCGAGCAGGTAGATGCTGCGCCCCGGCAGCAGCCGCGCGAGTTGGTCGCGGCGGTTCTCGATGCGTTCGGAGTTGCCGCCGAAATAGATCACCGGGTTCGGAAGGCCGGCTTGGACCACCCAGCCGCGCAGGGTTACGCCGTCGCGTTCGAGGGTGAAATCGGTCAGGCCAGCGTGGATGCGCGTGGCCGAGGGCACGTAGATGATGTTGCGCTGCCTGGCGTACAGCCAGGCGCACATCGCGGCATAGCCCAGCAGGGGCAATGCGGCCAGACCCAGCAGTGGCTTGCTACGCATGACTCACCCTCCATGTAGTTTCTGGGCTGCCTCGAACGCCGCCAACTGTTCCGGTGTGGCGTCCTTCTGGTGCTGCGTTTTCCACTGCGCGAACGGCATGCCGTAAACCGTCTCGCGCGCCTCGTCCTTGGTCATCGTGATGCCGCGCTGCTCTGCGGCCTCGCGGTACCAGTCGGACAGGCAGTTGCGGCAGAAGCCGGCGTGGATCATCAGGTCGATGTTCTGCACGTCCGCCCGTTCGTGCAGCAGGTGCTGCAGCAGGCGCCGAAAGACGGCGGCTTCGATCTGGACGGTTTCGAAATCGGATTCGGTCATGGCGACCTCGGTCGCGGCGGTACCTGGTGTCGGTTCTTGCGGCCTGCGGACAAGTTCGTGGGCTCCCCGGGCGATAATGCAGCGATAATGCGCACCTTCGACTGTAACCCAGCCCCTGCGATGACAGCTTCAACGCCCACCGCATCAACGCCTGCCGCTTCCGCCGCCCGTATCCTCGACGGCAAGCGCATCTCCGAGGACCTGCTCGACAACCTCAAGGCGCGGGTCGACGCGCGCGTGGCATCGGGCAAGTCGCGTCCCGGGCTGGCGGTGGTCCTGGTGGGCAACGATCCGGCCTCCAGTGTCTATGTCAGGAACAAACGTCGTGCCGCGCAAAAAGTGGGCATCCGCGCGATCGACTACGACCTGCCGGCCGATACCGGCAACCAGCACCTGCTGGCCCTGATCGACCGCCTCAACGCCGACCCCGACGTCCACGGCATCCTGGTCCAGTTGCCGCTTCCGGACCGCCGCGACGCCACCGGGCTGATCCACCGCATCGATCCGCGCAAAGACGTCGACGGCTTCCATCCCGAGAACGTCGGCCATCTCGCCCTACGCCAGTTCGGCTTACGCCCGTGCACGCCGCGCGGCATCACCACGCTGCTGGCCTACACGGACAGGCCGGTGCGGGGCCAGAGCGCGACGATCGTGGGCGTCTCCAACCACGTCGGCCGGCCGATGGCGCTGGAGTTGCTGATCGCCGGCTGCACAGTGACCAGCTGCCACAAGTTCACCCCGGCGGCCGTGCTGGAGGCCTCGGTGCGCAATGCCGACATCCTGGTGGTGGCAGTGGGTCGCCCCGGCCTGATTCCCGGGGAATGGGTAAAGCCCGGCGCAGTAGTGATCGATGTCGGCATCAACCGTCTCGACGACGGGCGCCTGGTCGGCGACGTCGGCTTCCAGGCGGCCGCTGAACGCGCCAGCTGGATCACCCCGGTGCCCGGTGGCGTCGGGCCGATGACCGTGGCCACGCTGATGCAGAACACGCTGGAAGCGGCCGAGGCGGCTGATTCGGGTCGGGGATGGTCGCCGGTGGCGTGATCGCCGGTTCCGGACTGGAAAGTCCGACCTGAAAGCCCATCGCTGGAACGCGGCTTCCCATGGATCGGGCGAGCAAGCCTGGGCCGGAACGGGTTACAATGGCGCGCTTCATCCTCCCGGCCCCCGCCCATGCTGCGTATCCAGGCTGAAGCACTGACTTTCGACGACGTTTCGCTCGTCCCGGCGCATTCGGTCGTCCTGCCCAAGGACGTCTCGCTCTCGACCCGACTCACCCGCGAGCTGACCATTCGCCTGCCGATCCTGTCGGCGGCGATGGACACCGTCAGCGAAGCGCGCCTGGCCATTGCCATGGCGCAGTTGGGTGGCATCAGCATCATCCACAAGAACATGAGCGTGCAGGCCCAGGCCGCGCAGATCGCCTCGGTCAAGAAGTTCGAGGCCGGCGTGATCAAGGAGCCGTTCACCGTCGGCCCCGAGACCACGATCGCCGAGGTACTCAAGCTCACCCGCGCCCGCAACATCTCCGGCGTGCCGGTGGTGGACGGCGGCCACCTGCTCGGCATCGTCACCAGCCGCGACATGCGCTTCGAGAAGAAGCTCGACGATCCGGTCCGCCACATCATGACCAAGAAGGATCGCCTCGTGACCGTGCGCGAAGGCGCCACCGACGAGGA
>DATDBD010000333.1:0-6200 GCA_036525015.1 Lysobacter sp. | reverse complement strand
TGGAAGTCGCAGGTCCCTACGCCTGGGGCGAGCGTCCGCAGCAGGCGCGTCCGGCGCAGAACATCCAGGCCATCAAGGTCAGCGAGATCGAAATGCCGGCGATGCGCGAAGCGCTGCTGCAGATGCCGGCAGGTTCGAAGTGGGAAATCACGCTGCCGCCGGACAAGGCCTATGGCGCCGACCCGCGCACGCCGTTCCCGCCGAACGTGGCCGTGCAGTTCGAGGTCAAGCTGATCAGCGTCAAGTAAGTCCAGCGAAGTCCTTCCTGTTGCGCCGGCTTGCCGGCGCAACTTTTTTCTGGCGCCGCGATACGCGATGCCGGGCAAGGCCGCCCAAGGGCCGTGGTCGTGTGCATGAACTTTCCTTTCCGCGCCGTGCTCAGCCCTTGCATCGGCGTTTGCAGTCTCAGCGACGATGGCCTGTGCGAAGGCTGCCATCGCACTTCCTCCGAGATCGCCCGCTGGTCGCAGATGAACGACGACGAGCGCCTGCAGTTGATGGAAAAGGTCCTGCCGGGGCGCGAAGCGCGCCGCTGAAACCATGACGCCGCCCGTCTCCGACCGCCCCGACCTGATGGCTGCGCTGCATCCGCTGTCGCAGGTGCCGGATGGGCCGGTCTGGAACCGGGTCGAGCTGGCCGATTTCATCGCCCCGGATGCCGCTCTGATCGAAGCCGCCGTGCTGGTGGGGCTGGTGCCGCGTCCTGCGGGAACGAGCGTGCTGTTGACCCGCCGGACCGACCTGCTGCGCCATCATGCGGGACAAGTGAGCTTCCCTGGTGGCCGCATCGAGCCCGACGACGCCGACGTGGTGGCGGCCGCCGTGCGCGAGGCGGGCGAGGAGATCGGCCTGTCGCCGAGGCAGATCCTGCCCCTTGGATTCTTGGACCCGTTGGCGACCATCACCGGCTTTCGCGTGACACCGGTCGTGGCGACGATCGCCAGCGACTACGTCGCCCGGCCCGATCCGAACGAAGTGGCCGAGGTGTTCGAAGTCCCGCTTTCCTTCGTGCTGAGCCCGTCCAATTTGGTGGCCAGGACGGTCGAACTGCGCGGGAGGCCGCGTCATGTGCTGGAATTCGTGAACTGGGAGGTGCCCACCCAGCGCATCTGGGGGGCCACCGCGTCGATTCTGTGGAACCTGCGTGTTCGCCTGGGGGGCGAGGGTTCCCAACTCTAAGGGGAGCATGATGGGCGGTTGGACGAATCTGGTGCAGGCGGAAACCCTGGCGATCGCATTGAGTCGCCCGGATCTGGCAATCGTCGATTGCCGTTATTCACTGGCGGCGCCGGGTGCCGGCGAAGCCGGCTTCCTTCAGGGGCACATTCCGCACGCGGTCTACGCGCACCTGGACCGGGATCTGTCCGACATGCGCAAGGTCGGGCAGGGACGGCATCCATGGCCGGAGGCGAGCGACTTCACCGCGAAGCTGGGCGCATGGGGCATCAGCCCCGAACAGCAGGTCGTTGCCTATGACGACGGCGACGGAGCATATGCGGCGCGCCTGTGGTTCCTGCTGCGCACGCTGGGCCATGAGAAGGTCGCCGTGCTCGATGGCGGCTGGGCGCGCTGGACCGCATTGGGCTTGCCGGTCGACACGCAGCATCGTGCGCCGGCGCCAAGGCGCTACCCCGCCGCCGAGTTCGATCGCACGCGCCTGCTCGATCCGGAGCAGGTGCAGGCCCGTCTCGAGGGCGGTGATCTGCTGCTCGACGCGCGCGCCGCGCCACGCTTCCGCGGTGAAACCGAACCGCTCGACCGCGTGGCCGGACATGTGCCCGGAGCGCGCAATCGCCCGTACGCGGACAACCTCGTCGAGGGCCGCTTCAAGACCGCGGCGCAGCTCGCCGATGAATTCCGCGCCTCGCTCGAAGGTCGCGCGCCGGACCAGGCCATCATGATGTGCGGCTCCGGCGTGACCGCGTGCCACCACCTGCTGGCGATGGAACGTGCAGGCCTGCGAGGAGCACGCCTTTTCACCGGTTCGTGGAGCGGCTGGATCGCCGACCCGCAGCGCCCCATCGCCACCGGCGAGGCGTGAAAGAGGTCACGATGTAACTTGGCCGTAATCATTCGAGCCGATCCTTGCGCGGTTTTCGCACAGGGGAGTGCGCGCGATGTTGCGTGCGATTGGTTTTGCATTGGTTTGGCTTTGGTTACTTGCCGCTACGCCGGCACATGCGCAGGACGACAGTGTCGAGCGGGTGCACATCCGCGGCTCGCAGACGCTGGCGACCAGCCTGGTTCCGACGGTCGCGTCATCCTGGCTGCGCGACATCGGTTACGGCGATATTCGAGTGGTGCGCAAGGGGGCGACGCTCACCGAGATCCACGCCGTTCGCGATGACGTGCCGCTGATCGTCGAGATCGGCGCCAGCAGTTCCGCGCAGGGCTTCACCGACCTGATCGACGGCAATACCCAGGTTGCGATGATGACGCGCCGCCCGACCCCCGCCGAACTCGACGCCGGATGGCAACTGGGCGATCTTGCCTCGCAGGAACAGGAGTTCGTGCTGGCGCTGGACGGCGTGGCCGTCGTGGTCAACCAGCGCAATCCGATCGCCGGACTGAGCTTGGCGCAATTGCAGCGGATCTTCGCCGGACAGGTGCGCGACTGGCGCGAAGTGGGCGGTGTCGCCGGCGCATTGAAGCTGCACATGGCGCAGCGTCCCGGCGCCGCGCAGGACCTCATGAGCGAGCGCGTGATGGGCGGCGCACGCTGGGCTCCGGCGCAGAAGCACGGCGATGTGCGCGGCCTCCTGGCGGCCGTGGCCGCCGACGAGCGGGCGATCGGATTCGTCGACTTGCAACAGGCGCTGCCGGCCGGCGTTCGTCCCGTCGCGTTGTCCGACGGCGGTCGCGCCATCGCGCCGACGCAGGTCGCGGTGATGAGCGAGGACTATCCGCTGACGCGCCGGCTGTATCTGTACGGCAGCCAGATGATGGGCGCGCTGGCCCGCAGCTTCGCGCTGTATGCCATGACGCTGCCGGGCCAGCACGCGGTCGAGCGCGCCGGCTATCGCGCGGTCACTCTTCGTCCGGGTCGCGCCGTGGCCACGCAGGCCGGGCCCCTGGGTTACCGGCAGCTCGTGCGCGATGCCGTCCGGATCCCCCTGAGCCTGCGCTTCAACTTCGCCGGCAACAACGACAGCGGCGTAGCGGCGAGCGTCTACGACAGTCGTTCCGTCCGCGACATCGAGCGCCTGGCGGCATTGATGCGGCAACCTGGGCTGAGCGATCGCGGCTTGATCGTGATTGGCTTCGCCGACGTGGGCGCCGGCTCGCCGGCCGCCGCGATGATGATGAGCAACGACCGCGCTGACCTGGTCGCGCACGAACTGATGGCGATGGGCATCCGGGTGCTGCACGCGCGCGGCATGGGCGCGCTGTTGCCGCTGATGCGTTCCGCGGGCGATGCCCGATATCGCAACGAGCGCGTGGAGATCTGGTTGCGTTGAGTGGGGCTGGCCTGGTGCCGCGTCGTCGCGGTGTCAGGCCTTGCCGAGCTTGGCGATGAGGGCATGCAATGCGGCCTGCGTGCCGGCGTCGTACCAGGCCGAAATGAACCGGTCGAGTCCGATGTTTCGCGGCTGCAGGGCTTCGATCATGTCGGCTCGGGCGACCGCACGCGTCTGCAGCATCGCCTGCGACGGCAGGCCCAGCAATTGCTCCAGCCACTCGCGCGCGCGTTGTGCAACAACGTCGATCTCGACCACTTCGTCCACCAGTCCGAGGCGCAGGGCTTGTGCGGACTCGACCATTTCTCCGGCCACCAGCAGACGCTCGGCACGGTACGGTCCGACCACGCGACGCATCAGGCGCTGGATGCCTTCGGGCGCGACCAACCCCACCTGGGTTTCGTTGAGGCCGATGCGGAACGGCCCGGACGCCATGACGCGGTAGTCGCAGCACAGCGCCAGCACGCAGCCTCCGGCGGGCGCGTGGCCCGCGATGGCCGCCACCACCGGTATCGGGCACGTGGCCAGCACCATGGCCGCGTCGAAGAAGACTTCCCAGGCCAGCGTCAGCGCATGGCGATCGTCGCCGAGCGACAGCAGGTGAGGGACGTCGAGCCCCGCGGAGAAGACATTGGGGCCGCCGGCCAGCACGATGCCGCGCGCGCCTTCCGCCACTGCCATCGACAGTGCCGAGGCCAGGTCGTGGCACAGAGCGGGATTGAGCGCATTGACCGGCGGGCGGGCAAGCCTGACTTCGACGATGTCGCCGTGACGCTGGGTTACGACCAGGCTCATGCGGGCTTTCCTTTTCCAGAAGACGGAGGCGTCGTTCGGCGATGGCGACGCCGGGCTCCCGGTATCATAGGCCCATGCATTCGATCCGCACCCACATCGCCGTGCTCGCGCTTGTCGCGGGCTCCCTCGTCGCCGCGCCGAGCCTCGCCGGCGAATGCCTTCCGAACGTGCGTGAAGGCTGGGTGCGGATGCCGCCCACGGCGATGCCGATGATGGCGGGATTCGGAACGATCGAGAACCGCTGCACTGCGCCGGTCACCGTCGTCGGCGTCAGCAGTCCGGCCTTTGCCGACGTGTCCCTGCACGAGACGCGCATCGTCGACGGCGTCAGCCGCATGCGCGCCTTGCCCGAGTTGCGCATCGCCCCGGGCGAGGTGGCCACGCTGAAGCCCGGTGGCATGCATCTCATGTTGATGGAGCCGCGCGCCGCCTTGAAGCCGGGCAGCAAGGTGGTAATCGAATTCGCGCTGAAGGACGGAAAAAAGCTGCTCGGCGAATTCGTGGTGCGCAAGCCCGGCGAGTGACGTAGGGCGGGCGTAGGCGGCTTGAGCCCGCCGTGCGATCAAGGTGGGCCGAGGCCCACCCTACGGTCCGCCATGCGACCGGCGTGGGCCGAAGCCCACTCTACGAACACGCGACGCGCACGGCTCCCGGCAACGGCGCGGCACGGCCGGTATTTCGGTCGATCCATACCATCACCACGTGCCCGTCGCAGTAAAGCACCGCCGGATCGTTCGCGTCGACGATTCGATGAGCCACGCTCAGGCTGGTGTTGCCAAGCCGCTCGACGAACAGTTCGATGGCGACTTCGGCCGGCCATTCGATCGGACGCCGGTAGTTGAGATTGGCGGCGGCGACGACCGGTGCGACATGGTCGTCCAGACCCTGGCCCGGTACCGTCATCATCCATTGCAGGCGCGCCTCTTCGAGGTAGCTCAGGTACTGCGAATTGTTGACGTGGTTGAACGCGTCCAGGTCTCGCCAGCGCACCGACAGCGGAACGCGGATCAGTGTGACGGGTGCAGGCGCGGCGACGGCCGCACTCGCTGGCTCGACGACGGGCTTGTCCGTGACGGGTGCTGCCGTCTTGGCCGCCTTCGCGGCTTTCTTTGCGGCCGGCTTTCGCTTGCGCGCAGCCGGCTTCTTCGTCTTGGGGGAACCGGCATCACTCATGCGGCGGATTTCTTCTTCTTCGATTTCTGTTGGGAGCCGCCCGACTTCATGCCCAGCAGAGGCGCCAGGAAACGTCCCGTATGCGAATGCGACAGCGATGCGATCTGTTCCGGCGTGCCGGTCGCCAGGATGGTGCCGCCACGATGGCCGCCTTCCGGCCCCAGGTCGATCACCCAGTCGGCGGTCTTGATGACATCGAGGTTGTGCTCGATCACGACCACGGTGTTGCCGTCGTCGCGCAGGCGGTGCAGCACCGCCAGCAGGTGTTCGATGTCGTGGAAGTGCAGGCCGGTGGTCGGCTCGTCGAGGATGTACAGCGTGCGGCCGGTGTCGCGACGCGAGAGTTCCTTCGACAGCTTGACGCGCTGCGCCTCTCCGCCGGACAGCGTGGTCGCGCTTTGGCCCAGCTTGATGTAGCTCAGGCCCACGTCCATCAGCGTTTCCAGCTTGCGCGCGATCGCCGGGATGGCCTCGAACAGGCCCAGCGCATCCTCGACGGTCATTTCCAACACGTCGTTGATGTTGTAGCCCTTGTAGAGGATCTCCAGCGTCTCGCGGTTGTAGCGCTTACCGCCGCAGACGTCGCAGGGCACATAGACGTCCGGAAGGAAATGCATCTCGACCTTGATCAGGCCGTCGCCCTGGCAGGCTTCGCAGCGGCCGCCACGCACGTTGAAGCTGAAACGGCCCGGCGAATAGCCGCGTGCGCGGGATTCCGGCACCTGCGCGAACAGCTCGCGCAGCGGCGTGAACAAGCCGGTGTAGGTCGCCGGA
>DATDBD010000332.1:0-4691 GCA_036525015.1 Lysobacter sp. | reverse complement strand
GGCGCCACGTCCATCAGGCGCAGCGCGCCGTCCATGACGTTCTTGAACACCGGAGCCGAGACCAGGCCGCCGAAGTAGCCCTTCTCCGGATCGGGATCGTTGACCACCACCACCATCGAGAAGCGCGGGTTCTGCACCGGCACGACGCCGGCGAAGAACGACACGTAGCGGCGCGAGTAACCGCCCGTGTCGTTGAACTTGCGCGCCGTGCCGGTCTTGCCGGCGACGTGGTAGCCCAGGATCGCCGCCTGCGTGGCCGTGCCGCCGGGCTCGGTCACCGTCTGCATCATGCGCATGATCTCGTGCGTGATCGCCGGGTCGAGCACCTGCTTGGGCTCGTGGCGCTCGCCCTTCACGAAGGTCGGCGTGATCAGCTTGCCGCCGTTGCCGAGCGCGGCATAGGCCTGCGCGATCTGCAGCGGCGTGGCCGACAGGCCGTAGCCGTAGGACATGGTCTGCTTGGTGGTGCCACTCCAGCGGCTGGGCGGCATCAGCACGCCGGAAGACTCGCCCGGAAAGCCGCTGTGCGTGCTGCGGCCATAGCCGAAGCGGCGCAGGAAGTCGTAGTAACCCTGGCTCGGCAGCTTGGCTACGATCTTGGCCACGCCGACGTTGGAACTCTTGGTGATCACGCCGGTGGTGTTGAGCACACCATAGTTATGGTGGTCGGTAGTGCGGTAACGGCCGTTGGGCATCCAGCCCGGATTGGTGTCGAAGATCGTGTTCGGCGTAATCACGCCGGCTTCCAGCGCGGCGGCCACCGTCAGCGGCTTCATCGTCGAACCCGGCTCGATCACGTCGGTAACCGCGCGGTTGCGATGGGTGTCGGGATTGCCCAGGCCCACGGCGTTGGGGTTGTACGCCGGCAGGTTGGCCATCGCCAGCACCTCGCCGGTGGCGACGTCGAGCACCACGGCCGAACCGCTGCTGGCGCCGGTGCTGAGCAGCTGCGCGCGCAGTTCGCGGCACGCCAGGTACTGGATGCG
Source organism: Lysobacter sp. (assembly GCA_036525015.1). GTDB lineage: Bacteria > Pseudomonadota > Gammaproteobacteria > Xanthomonadales > Xanthomonadaceae > Lysobacter_J. Next base: position 3,705 of record DATDBD010000332.1, on the reverse strand, counting down.
GCGGTCGATGGTCAGGGTCAGGTCGTGGCCTGGCTCGGCCGCGCGCACCAGGTCGATGCTCTCGACAATGCGCCCCTGGCGGTCGCGGATTACGCGCTTGGCGCCGGCGTTGCCGCGCAGCCAGTCGTCGAACGCCAGCTCCAGTCCTTCCTGGCCGCGGTCGTCGATATTGGTGAACCCCAGGATGTGCGCCATCGCTTCGCCCTGCGGGTAGAAGCGACGGAACTCGCGCTGCGAGAACACGCCCGGGATGTTGTGGGCGAGGATCTTGCGCGCCTGGTCGGGGTTGATGCGGCGCTTGAGGTACAGGAATTCCTTGTCGGCTCGCTGGCTGAGCTTGCGCATCAGGTAGTCCGGCGGCACACCCAGCGCACGCGCCAACTCGGGGATGCGCGCCGGGCTCTTCAGCAGCTCCTGCGGATTGCCCCAGACCGACTCGACCGGCGTGGATACGGCCAGCGGCTCGCCGTTGCGGTCGGTGATCATGCCGCGCGAGGTCGGGATCGGAATCTCGCGGATGAAGCGGGCATCGCCCTGCTGGCGATAGAAGTCGTCGTTGACCACCTGCAGTGTGAAGGCGCGGCCAACCAGCGCCAGTGAGCACAGTCCCAGCGCGCCGCCGACCAACAGAAGCCGGTTGCGCAGATTGAACACAGCGGCGCGGTTGCGCGAGCGCGGCGCATCGTCGTGGCCACCGCGCAGTCGTGCCAGCAGCGACTTAAACGAGGGTCGGCCGCCGCCGTCCTTCTTGCCGGTGCGATTGCGTGCGATCCGGTCGTTCATGGCCGGATCACCACGGTTTCGGCGCCTTCCGGGAACTTCATGCCGAGCCGGTCGCGCGCGACCTGGTCGATGCGGTTGCTCTCAGCCCAGGTGGCCTGTTCCAGCTGCAACCGGCCGAATTCGATGTTGAGTTCGTCGCGCGCGCGCTCCAGGCGGCTGAGCTGCACGAACAACTGGCGATGCTGGTGGCGCGCGTGCACCACCGCCAGCGCCGAGACGAGGTTGGCCACCACCAGCACGGTCAGCAGCAGGCGCAGCGTCATGCGGCCTCCCTGCCGTCGGCGGCGAGTTTTTCGGCCACGCGCAGCACCGCGCTGCGGGCGCGCGGGTTGGCCGAAGTTTCGGCTTCGTCCGCCTTCTGCGCCCCACCGATCGCCAGCAGCGTCGGCGTGAACGCGACCTCCACCGGCATGCGGCGGTTGGCCGGCGGCGCCTTGCTGTGGCGGAGGATGAACTGCTTGACGATGCGGTCTTCCAGCGAGTGGAAGCTGATCACCGCCAGCCGGCCGCCCGGCTTGAGCCGCTCCAGCGCGGCGTCGAGGCCGGTTTCGAGGTCGGCCAGCTCACGGTTGATGAAGATGCGGATCGCCTGGAAGCTGCGCGTGGCCGGATGGATCTTGCTGTCGCCGCGCGGCATTACCTGCGCGATCAGTTCGGCCAGCTGGGCGGTGCGCACGATCGGCTGCTCGCCGCGACGGGCGACGATGGCGCGGGCGATGCGACGACTCTGGCGCTCCTCGCCGTAGGTCCACAGCACGTCGGCGATCTCGCGATCGTCGGCCTGCGCAAGCCACTGCGCGGCGCTGAGCCCGCTGTCGGGATCCATGCGCATATCGAGCGGGCCGTCCTTGCCAAAACTGAAACCGCGCTCGGCCACGTCGAGTTGCGGCGAGGACACGCCCAGGTCGAACAGGATGCCGTCGAGTCCGCCGGCGGTCTCGCTCCAATGCGCCAGCTGCGCGAAGCTGCCACGGTAGATCGCCACGCGCGGGTCCGTGCCGAACTCGCGTTCGGCGACGGCGATCGCTTCGGGATCCTTGTCCATGACCAGCAGCCGGCCTCCGGGGCCGAGTTGTTGCAGCACGCCACGTGCATGACCGCCACGCCCGAACGTGCCATCCAGGTACGTTCCATTCCCGGTGATACGCAGGCTTTCCAGCACCTGCGCGTACATCACGGGAAGGTGGCCGGGCGCGCCGCGCTCCATGCCACCGACCGTCATAGCTGCAGGCCGAGCAGCTCCTCGCTCAGATCCTCGTCAGAGATCGTCTGACGGATCTGCGCGTGGTGCGCCTGCTCGCTCCACAGCTCGAACTTATCGCCCATGCCCAGCAGCACCGCTTTCTTTTCGATGCCGACGGCGGCCCGATGGCTGGCGGGGACGCTGATACGGCCGTTGCCGTCGAGCTCGACGAACGCCGCCGCTCCGACCAGCTTCAGCTGCATGCTGCGATTGACCGCCTTGACCTTCGGCAACGCATTGACCTGGTCGCGCAGACGCTCCCAGGCCGCTTGGGGGTAGATGTAGAGGGAACCGGACTCGAACGGGTTGTAGGTGATGACCAAGCGGTTGTCGCATTCACGCGCGACGAGGTCACGGTAGGCGGTGGGTACCGCCAGCCGGCCCTTGTCGTCAATCGTGATGGCGGTCTCGCCTTGGAACATTCCGCACCTGTGTTTTGGCCACCTCTACCGGGCGGCTTAGGACGTTGAAAAACCACAAAAAACCCGGTTTTCCCTCGGATGCCCACCTTAGGGACGGTACACAGGGTTGTCAACAACTTTCCTGGAGCAATTTCACTTGTCGCATCAATGAGTTGCGACGAACTTCAGAGTCTTATTCAAGACTTATCCACTAACCCTTGTTTAGTCTCATTTTTTGAGACTGACAGCGCCTTCCGGCCCCGCCAGAAATCAGGCACAGCCGACCCCGCCGCCATGCTGCTCCGCAGCATCCGCGCCTCCATTTGCGATAGTGATCAAATCCAGTCGATCAATCGCCATTGCCTAATGGCGATGTCCCGGTCGAGCCGGAACACCCGACCCCAGCCCCCTCGGTAAGGGGGCGATTCGCGCCGTCGGCGCGAATGGGGATTGGAGGGCTAAAGCCCGGGCCCCACGATGCGGAGCATCCTGGGGCTTCATTTGGCGCAAGCGCCAAATGAAGTGGCGGAGCCGGCCGATAAGCCGGGTTCTGTCGTAGACAGTCATTCCTCTAGGCGCAGCGTCACCGCTACGCTCAAGCAGCCTACCCGGAGACACCGCGGGCCGCGGCATTGTCTCCCTATTTGGCCTTGCTCCCGGTGGGGTTTGCCGTGCCGGTCCGTTGCCGGACTCGCGGTGCGCTCTTACCGCACCGTTTCACCCTTACCACGCACGTCTTGCGACGCCGTTCGGCGGTCTGCTCTCTGTTGCACTTTCCGTCGGCTCGCGCCGCCCAGGCGTTACCTGGCACCGTGCCCTGTGGAGCCCGGACTTTCCTCGGCACTCGTTTCCACCGAAATGGATTCGAATGACGCGACTGCCTGGCCGACTCCGCCGCGCGTATTCTACGGCTACGCCTTCGAATACCCCAAAGTTTGCTGCGCAAACCATGGGCCCCGCTCAGGGCTGCCAATCCCCGCCGCTGTCGCGGCGCCCCCTTACTAAGGGGGCTATGACTTCGATACGGCGTTCAACGCCTGCCATCTCCCGGAAAAGCGCCTATTCGCCGCCGTAAAGCGCCTTGCGCGGGGCGCCGCTCAGTTCGGCGGCCAGTTTGGCGGCCTGCGAGGGCTTGAGGTGTTCGCTGAGCTTGGCGTACAGGCGCCTGCCCTCGACGATGCTGGCATCGGCGTCGTCGCCCGCGCCTTCGACGATCACCACGAATTCGCCCTTGCGCTGGTTGGGGTCGGCCGCCACGCGTGCCTTCAACTCGTCCAG
>DATDBD010000331.1:0-3042 GCA_036525015.1 Lysobacter sp. | reverse complement strand
GCACCAGCCCGCGGTTGTAGCGGGTGGCGCCGATCTTCGGCGGCAGCAGGGCTTTCATGGCGGCGTAGCCGTCGCGTTCGTGCACCGCCACGCGCGGATCGCCGGCCAGGTTGGCCTGCAGTTGCCCGGCTTCCTCCGGGTGCAGTTCGCACACCGCGATGCGGTCGTCCGGCCGCAGGGCATGGGCCAGCAGCCAGGGCGAGCCGGGGTAGGCGGCGCGGCCGTGTTCGGAGCGGCAGGCACGGATGGCGCGCAGGTAGCGCTCGATCAGCGGGTCGCGCGGCGGTTCGGCCAGCAGCCGGCCGATGCCGCCCTCGGCTTCGCCGGTGCGCTGTGCGGAGTTGCTGTCGAGCGCGTACAGGCCGCGGCCGGCATGGGTATCGAGCGCGAACAATGGCGCCGGTTTGGCGGTCAGGGCGTCGCACAGGGCCAGCAGGACGACGTGCTTGAGCACATCGGCATGGTTGCCGGCATGGAAGGCGTGGCGGTAGTTCATGGGCATAGGGTAGCCCGGGGCCGTTGTCCTATGCTGATGTGGCCCGGACTATTGGCTTCCGCATGCCCCGCATCCTGCTGGTCGAAGACGAAACCGCGATCGCCGAAACGGTGCTGTACGCCTTGCGCGCCGAGGGTTTCGAGGCCGTGCACTGCCTCACCGGGGGCGAGGCGCTGCGGCGGGCGCGGGAGCGGGCCTTCGATCTGGCGGTGCTCGATGTGGGGCTGCCGGACATCGGCGGCTTCGCCCTGTGCCGGGAACTGCGCCGCGATGCCGACCTGCCGGTGATCTTCCTGACCGCCCAGGGCGCCGAAGCCGACCGCATCCTCGGCCTGGAGATCGGCGCGGACGATTACGTCACCAAGCCTTTCTCGCCCCGCGAGCTGGCCGTGCGCGTGCGAGTGGTGCTGCGGCGCCGTGGCCGCGTGCCGGCCGGGACGGCCGAGGAGGGCGCCTTCCTGCATGACGCCGACGGCAGGCGCGTGCGCTATCGCGGGCACGCGCTGGACCTGACCCGGTACGAATACGGCCTGCTGGCGGCGCTGCTGGCGCGGCCGGGGGCGGTGCTGTCGCGCGCGCAATTGATGGATCGGGTGTGGGGCGATGCACTGGAAAGCGGGGACCGCACCGTCGACACGCACATCAAGACGCTGCGCGCCAAACTGCGCGAGGTCGCGCCCGATGCCGATCCGATACATACGCATCGCGGGCTGGGATATTCGCTGGACATCGAGTGAACACCGCCTCCGTGAAAACTCGCCCATGAAGCCCGCTGTGAAGCCCCACCCGTGAAGACTCGCTCGTGAAAACTCGCTCGTGAAAATCGGCCTGCGCATATTCCTCGGATACTTCGTGATCGTCGCGTTGGCGGCGCTGCTGCTGGCGCGGGTGTTCGTGGCCGAGGTCAAGCCCGGCGTACGCCAGGCGATGGAGGACACGCTGATCGACAGCGCCAACGTCCTGGCCGAACTCGCCACCGACGACCTGCTGGCCGGGCGCATCAACGACGGCAATTTCGCCCGACGCGTGCGTGCATTGCGCGGGCGCGACATCGGCGCGGAGATCTGGGGCTTCGACAAGCGCGCCGCCAACTACCGGATGTACGTGACCGACGCGCACGGCATCGTCGTTTTCGACAGCGCCGGGCACGATATCGGCAAGGACTATTCGCGCTGGAACGACGTCTACCTGACCCTGCGCGGCCGCTACGGCGCACGTTCGACGCGCAGCAATCCCGCCGACCCGGACTCGACTGTGATGCACGTGGCCGCGCCGATCCGCGACGGCGACCGCATCATCGGCGTGCTGACCATCGCCAAGCCCAACAGCACGATCGCGCCCTTCATCGAGCGCAGCCAGGCGGTGGTGATGCGCTGGGGCATCGTGCTGATGGGCGTGGCGCTGCTGGTGGGGCTGGTGGCGGCGTGGTGGTTGTCGCGGCAACTGGGCAACCTGCGGCGCTACGCCAATGCCGTGACTGCAGGCGAACGCGCCACCGTACCGGATGGGGCCGGCGAATTCGGCGAACTCGGCCGCGCGCTGCAGACCATGCGAGGGCGCCTGGAGGGCAAGCAATACGTCGAACAGTACGTGCACACGCTGACCCACGAGATGAAAAGTCCGCTGGCCGCGATCCGCGGCAGCGCCGAGTTGCTGGATCCGGCAACGGGCGAACCACCGATGGCCGAGGCCGACCGTGCGCGCTTCGTCGCCAGCATCCGCGCGCAGAGCGAGCGGCTGTCGCAGATGATCGACAAGATGCTGGCGTTAGCCGCGGTCGAGCACCGCCAGCGCCTGGACAGTCCTGAGGCGGTCGACCTGGCCGACGTGGCGCGCGAAGCGGCGGAGCAATGCGCGCAACGGCTGTCGCAGCGAGGGCTGCAGCTGCAACTGGAGGTTGGGGAAGCACCGTTGATAGTGTCGGGCGATGCGTTCCTGCTGCGCCAGGCAACGATCAACTTGATCGACAACGCCGCCGACTTTTCGCGAATGCATGGCATCGTCGAACTGCGGCTGCATCCGCAGGGCGACACGGTGCAATTGGAAGTGTCCGATCGCGGTGAAGGCATTCCCGACTACGCCATGGCGCGCGTGTTCGAGCGCTTTTATTCGCTGGCTCGTCCTGGCAACGGCAGCCGCAGCAGCGGGTTGGGGTTGTGCTTCGTGGCCGAAGTCGCGCAACTGCACGGCGGCACGGCGGCGCTGGACAACCGCGAAGGCGGCGGCGCGGTGGCGAGCTTGCGGTTGCCGCTGCGCTGAGCACTTCACCCTGGCTTCACCGTCGCGCCATCGTCCCACCATCATCGCCGCTGATCCTGCCGTCAGGACAAACGACGGGAGGCGCACATGCGTCTGGGACTGAAGATATTGATGGTGCTGGCATTGAGTCTGGCGATTCTGGTGCCGTTGACGATGATCCGCGGCGTGATCGCCGAGCGCCAGGCATACCGGATGCAGGCGGTTCACGGCATCGCACGCAGCTATGCCGGTGAGCAGTCCTTCGCCGGGCCGGTGCTGGTGGTGCCGTATGCGCGGACGGTGGAGGT
>DATDBD010000330.1:0-11301 GCA_036525015.1 Lysobacter sp. | reverse complement strand
CAGGCCGGCGGCATCCTGACCCAGCTCTCCCACCAGTCCGGCACCGAGGGCAAGCTGTTCTACCTGGTCAAGATCGACGGCGCCAAGTTCTCGCGGATGGTGGTCCCGGGCGACAGGTTGGAACTCGAGGTCACGCTCAAGCGCGTGATCCGCAACATGGCGATGTACACCTGCGTCGCCCGCGTCGACGGCGAACAGGCCGCCTGCGCCGAGATCCTGTGCGCCGAGGTCCAAGCCTGATCATGGCGGACGCGTTCATCCATCCCAGCGCAGTGGTCGAAGCGGGCGCCAAGCTCGCCGCCGGCGTGCACGTGGGCGCGTTGTGTTATATCGGCAGCGAGGTCGAGGTCGGCGAGAACACCCACTTCGGTCCGCACTGCAGTGTCCACGGCCCGACCCGCATCGGCCGCGACAACCGCTTCATCGGCCATTGCGCGATCGGCGGCGAACCCCAGGACAAGAAGTACCAGGGCGAGCGCGTCGAGCTGGTCATCGGCGACCGCAATCTGTTCCGCGAGTTCACCACCATCAACCGCGGCACCGGCAGCGGCGGCGGCATCACCCGCATCGGCCACGACAACTGGCTGCTGGCCTACACCCACGTGGCGCACGACTGCGTCGTCGGCAACCACTGCGTGTTTTCCAACAACGCCACGCTGGCCGGCCACGTCACCGTTGGCGACCACGTCATCCTCAGCGGTTTCGCCGGCATCCATCAGTTCTGCCGCATCGGCGCGCACGCGTTCGTCGGCATGGGCGCGTTCGTCAACGGCGACGTGCCGCCGTTCGTGATGGTCGCCCAGGAAGGCTATGGCCGCCCGCGTGGCATCAACAGCGAAGGCCTCAAGCGTCGCGGCTTCGACGCCGAACGCATCAGCGCCATCAAGCGTGCCTACCGCGCCCTGTACATGTCCGGCGCCTCGCTGGACGAAGCGCGCACCAAGCTCGCCGAACTGGCCGACGGCAGCCAAGACGTGCGCGCCGTGCTCGACTTCATCGACGCCGGCGACCGTCCGCTGCTGCGCTGAACGCTCCTGCGGGCGGCTTCGCCGTCCGCACCTTCGCCTGACTGGGACGCGGTGCGCTACCCCGCCTGCGGCAGACAAGGGCAGAATAGCGTCCACGCAAAACGCCACGCCGAGTCCGCCTTGCCGAGTCCCGCACCGCCTCTGTCGCAGCCCGCAGGACTCGCTCGTCCCAGGCGCATCGCTCTGGTCGCCGGCGAGGCCTCCGGGGACCTGCTCGGCGCCGGCCTGATCGACGAGCTGCGCAAACGCTACCCCGATGCCGAATTTGCCGGCATCGGTGGAGATGCAATGCGTGGCGCGGGCCTGGACGCCTGGTTCGATGCGTCGGAACTGGCCGTTATGGGCCTGTCGGAAGTATTGAGCCACCTGCCCCGCCTGCTGCGCCTGAGGCGCGAGTTGCGCACCCGAGTGCTGGCCTGGAAGCCCGATGTGTTCATCGGCATCGACGCGCCCGACTTCAACCTCGGCGTGGAGAAGTGGCTGAAGCGGCGCGGCGTGCGCACGGTCCATTACGTGAGCCCGTCGGTATGGGCCTGGCGCGAGGGGCGCGCGAAAAAGATCGGACGCAGCGCCGATCGCGTGCTGTGCCTGTTTCCGATGGAACCGGCCATCTATGCGCGCCATGGTATCGATGCGCGTTTCGTCGGGCATCCGTTGGCCGACGAGATGCCGCTCGAACCCGATCCGATCGGCGCCCGCCGGACGCTGGGCCTGGACCCCGACCGTCCTGTGCTGGCGCTGCTGCCAGGCTCGCGGGTCGGTGAAATCGAACGCCTCGGACCCGATTTCCTCTCGGCTGCGGCGCGAACGCTGGCCGAGGTCCCACAGCTGCAGGTCGTCGTGCCGATGGCGAACATGTACGCGCATGCCGCCTTCAAGCGCGTGTTCAACGCGCATCCCGACCGCGACGCGCTGTCGCGGGCACTACGCGAACTGGTGGGCCGGGCGCGCATGCTGATGACGGCCAGCGACGTGATCCTGCTGGCCTCGGGCACCGCGACGCTGGAAGCGATGCTGGCCAAGCGCCCGATGGTGGTCGCCTACAAAGTGGCGCCCACCACCTATGCGCTGGTGAAGGGGCTGGGCCTGCTCAAGGTCGACAGCTACTCGCTGCCCAATGTGTTGGCCGGTGAGCGGATCGTGCCGGAGCTGATGCAACGCGACTGCGAGCCGGTCAAGCTGTCGGCGGCGGTGCTGCACTGGTTGCGCGATCCGGTCGCGGTCCTGGCCTTGCAGCCGCGCTTCCGCGACCTGCACCTGCAGTTGCGCCGCGATGCCTCCGCGCAGGCGGCCGATGCGGTCGCCGAATTGCTGGCGGTGCCCCATGGCAGATGACGTCGGCCAGCTCCAGTTGGGCCTGCCCAGCGAACGCGACAGCCGCCTGCTGCGCATCGCCGGCGTGGACGAGGCCGGTCGCGGGCCGCTTGCCGGTCCCGTGGTCGTGGCAGCGGTCGTTTTCGCCCCCGGCCGCACGCCGGTGAACGGACTGGACGACTCCAAGCAGCTCACCGCCGCACGCCGCGAAGCGCTCTACGATCGCATCATCGAACGCGCGCTGGCCTGGCATATCGAGTTCGTCGAGGTCGAGGAGATCGACCGCATCAACATCTTCCAGGCGACGATGGCCGGCATGGCACGCGTCATCACCGCTGTCGCGCACACCGCCGACATCGCACGTATCGACGGCAACAGCCTGCCGCGCCGCTTGCCGTGTCCGGCCGAGGCCTGGATCGGCGGCGACGCCCGAGACCGCTCGATCATGGCCGCCTCGATCCTGGCCAAGGTCGCGCGCGACCGGCACATGCTCGAGCTGCATGCACGATGGCCGCAGTACGGGTTCGACGAGCACAAGGGTTACTCGACTCCCGCCCACCTGGCGGCGCTGACCGCGCACGGTCCCTGCGAGCAGCATCGGCGCAGTTTTGCGCCGGTGCGTGCGGCATTGGGCATCGATGCCCAGGGCGCTGCTTCGATCGCGACTTGCGGCGAGATTCCTTTCGCGGTCACTTGATGATGATGGCCGGGTCGGCTGACGATTCGCCGATCTTGATCACGTAGGGGTACGTCTTCTTGACGTCTTTTGCCTTCATCTTGATCTTGTCCTTCCCAGTGGACGACTTCCGCTTCTTGTCCGGGTTGTTCTTGTCGGGGGAGTCCTCGGTGAACTCGATTGTGAAGGCGGTATCCCCTTCGAATTCGAAGTCCTCGCCGGGATCGACCCTCAGTTCGTCCGGCGTGGCGGTGGGTGGAGTTCCGCTCTTGATGATGATGCTAGGCATGGTGCGACCTCGCGAGTGGGTTCCCTGTTCTTGATTCTTGTGATCACTGCTTCGTCGAAGGCCTGGGCACGGACGCAACCTCGCCGTTCAATCGCCGCAAGACGGGAATCGATTCGATCCGCTGCTGCGCAATTCCCTCGGCGCGTGCCTTGGCCAATTGTTCGCGTGCCGCTTTGGCATCGTCCAGTACGGCCATCGTCTGCGCGCCCCACAGCGCGACCTCGCCACGCTCGGTCGCCAGCGCCTCGGCCTTGCCCTGCATCTGCCGCGCTTTTGTTTTGTCGCCCAGGTTGGCGCTGTACCAGGCCAGTTGCGCGAAACCCTGCGCATCGTCGGGCCTGATCTTCAGATACCGCTCTGCCAGCATGGCCGCCTCCCGGTAGTACTCCTGCGCTTCGACGGGATCGACAGAGGCCGCCGAAAGGGCGTCGCCGATGTTGCCCCACAGGCGGAAATCGCTCGGATCCAGTTCGACGGCGTGACGGTACAGGTCCGCCGCCTCGGCATAGGCGCCGCTGCCGTATTTGAGCGTGCCCAGGTTGCTCAGCGCAGGATAATTGGGCTTGATCTGCAGCGAGCGTTCGAAAGCCGCACTGGCCTGGACGTTGTCGCCTTTGACCTGATACAGGCCGCCCAAGGCGTACCAGGTCCGGTAGTCGCCCGGCTGCAGCGCGGCCGCGGTCCGATAGGACTCGATGGCTCCGGCCACGTCGCCGCTGGTGTAAAGGTGATAACCGCGCTCCCGGAACACGAGAGGATCGCGTGGACGAAGTTTGCGTGCGCGCTCGAAGTAATCCAACGCCAGTGGATTGCGCCCCTGCGCGCTGGCCAACTGGGCCAGGCCGAGATAGGCATCGGCGCGCAACGAGGGGTCCTCCAGTGCGTGGGTGTAGTGCTCGATCGCCTGGTCGTACTCCCCGCGGGTGCGATGCAAATCGCCCAGCGCCAGGCTGACCTCGCGCAGTCCCGGATCCATGCCCGATGCACGTTTGCAGGCGGACTGCGCGCGATCGAAAGCGGTCGCGTCGCGTGCGGCTTCGAAGCGCGTAATTTCAGCCCGGCAGATCCCCGCCTGGGCGCGCGCGAAACCAGGGTCGATGGCCAACGCGCCGCGGAAGTAATTGATCGCGCTGTCGGGATTGGAATCGCCCACGCGCTCCTGCAGTTGCTGGCGCCCTTTCAGGTAGGCGTCGTAGGCGGCGATGTTGCGCGTGGGCGCCAGGCGCCGCGCCAGCGCCTGTCCGTCGCCCGGCAGCACGCCCAGCAGCGACTGCACGACTTCGTTGGCGATCTCGCTCTGCAGGCCGAACACGTCGGAGGTCTCGCGATCGTAACTCTGAGTCCACAACGTGAAACCGGTGCGTGCATCGGTCAGCCGTGCATTGATGCGCACACGCGCTCCCTCGCGGCGGACGCTCGCGTCGAGCAGTGTCGCCACGCCCAGCTGCGCACCCAGCGCCTTGGCGTCACCCTGCTTCACCCCACCGCTCTGGGGGGCGGCGATCACCTTCAATCCCGGCACGCCCGCCAGTGCATCGTGCATTTCCACGGTCAATCCATCGGCGAAGTAGCCGTCGCTCTTGTTCTCGCTCAGGCTGGCGAAGGGCAACACCGCGATGGACGCCTCGGCCGCGCGGGCGGGCTGCGCGCGTTGCGCCATCCAAATCGCCAACGCGGTGAGCAGAGCAAGCAATCCACCCCAGCCAAGCAGGCTCGCCAGAATCCGGCGCACACCGCGGCTATCCGCCTGCTCATTGGCCAACTGCGGATGGTGGTCGTCGCGCCTGCGGTCGTGCTCAGGCTCAAGCCCCCCATTCGGGGGATGCGGTTCGTTGGCGGCCAGCTTCAATGACGCCGGCACCGACTGCCGCACCGCGACGATGGTTTCCGCGGGCTCGGCTTCGCCGACCGCATTCACGGAGGCATCGGGGTAATCGGAATCGCGACGCGGCAGACCGATGAACCGGTAACCGAGCGCGTGCTGGGTCTGGATATAGCGGGGGTGTTGCGAGTCGTCGCCGAGCACGTGTCGCAGCTGCGCGATCACCCGGGTGAGCACGCCCGGGGTGACGTGGCGATGTCCCCACACGTCGTCCAGCAGATCGTCGCGCGTTACCAGTTCACCTTTGTGCCTGAGCAGGACCAGCAGTACCGAGAACGCCTTGGGCTCGATGGTCTGCGGTTGTCCTGCGCGTAGAACTGTATGCGCACCAGCGTCGACGACGATGTCGTCGAAACGGTAGATCTCGCTGGTCGGCCCACCTTGGCCTGGCATCCCGATCGGCTCCATCGGCAAAACCTCATAGGAACCTCATCAACCTGCGGGGAGGATGCGCGAAGGCGCATCCCGGCCTCATGACTGGCGGACGCCGGAGTAGGACTCTGTCCCGGCGCCGCAAGAGACGCCCACCACCTCCCGGAGTTACGCCATGAACGCCAGCATCTCCGTTCCGAACCCGCTGCCCGCGATCCTGTACCGCCCGTTCATTGGCGTGGGCCGCCGGCACCTCATCAATGGCTTCGACCTGACCATGGAAAGCGTCGACCGCTTCAACCAGTTGCTCGCCAAGCTTGGCAGGCAGGACTCCTTCGATCGCGACCAGCTGGTCTCCGCTGCCCGCGAGTTGTGCGATCGCAGCATCCTGGACTCCGCCCCGGCCTGCATCCGCGAGCGTCTGACCAAGATCGCGGCGGTCGAGCAGATGGTCGCCGACGGATCGTGGGCATCTGCCAACGATACTGTCAATACCGCCAAAACGATTGTCGATTACGCCCGCGGCCATGACGACCTGCTTCCTGACTGGCTGCCCAAGGTCGGGCGCATGGACGATGCCATCGTCGTGGAAACGGCGTGGCCGCAGTTGGCCGCCGAAGTCGACGACTACCTGGACTTCTGCCGCCTGCGCGCCATGGAGGCCCGCGAACGCGGATGCACCGTCAACGGGTTCGCCTTCACCCGCGACGACTATGAGCAGGCCCGATACGACGAAGCCGTGCTGGCCGAACACCAGCGCAAGGTTCGCGAGAGCAGCTACCTGTCTGCGTCCACCCCGCTGTTCTTCGTCCACTGAACAGCTCAGAGCTATTTATGGTTCGCACCGCGATGACTCAAGAGCAGGAAGAGGCCACCCGACGGGTGGCCTCTTTCGTTTTCCTTCCGCCAAGCCCCATCGGTCATGGCGACTTCAGGCGCAGGACAACATGGCCGCATGGGCGCATGATGTCCTTGCATCCCCCAGCCGAGGGATAGCGGAACGGCTCGCGCTGAATGCCGGCCGCGGCGCGGGCTCCGACCAATGGGCCGGAAGCGAGGTGCGCCATGCGCATGCCACATCCCACTCCCACTTCGGAACCCTTGCCGTTCGACCACCTCTACAGTGGCCTGGGCATGCGTTCACACAGTGATGCGGTGCCGCTGTCGCCCGCCGCCGTGGCGCATTTCGATGCGTTGCTGCACGAGATCCACGCCGATGCGCCGCGCGTCGACATCGAACGCCTGCAACAACTGGTGGACTGGCTTTTGAACCTGTCAGCCGATCATGCCCACCACGTCATAGATTCCCGCATGGAGCGCGTACAGGAATTGCGCGTGATGGTCGCCGATCCAGCATGGGACAGCGATTACGCGATGCGTGCGCGCGTGGCCAAGCTGCTCGACTACGTCGACCGCGACGACGACCTGATCGCCGACCGCGTGCCCTTGCTCGGCCAGCTGGACGACGTGCTGCTGATCGAGCTGTCATGGCCGGCCTTCGCCAGCGAGATCGAGGACTTCCGCGACTTCTGCGCCTACCGCAAGCTCGCCCATCCCGGCGGCGGGGCCTCCGAGCAGCGCCAACAATGGGTCAACGACCGGCTCGACGAACTGGCGCTGTGGCAGCAGACGCATGCGGTGCGTGAAGCCCACTACGCGCCGCCGTGGATCACGACCTCGACGCTGTTCCGGGTCGGCTGAAGGTTCGAAGGCTCCGGGGCCGACGAGGCCCCGGATCGCCGGTTGCGGGGGGCATGTGCCTCCCCTTCGCGCCGGTCCTGTCAAGGCTTGTTCCCTGCGGCCGTGCTGATAACCTGCCTGCTGGCACGCCCGGCTTCGCATGTCCGCACCCTTCGTTCATCTCCACCTGCACAGCGAGTATTCGCTCGCCGACTCGACGATCCGCATCGGCGAGCTGGTGAAGCGCTGCGTCGCGCTCGGCCAGCCTGCGGTCGCACTGACCGACATCGACAACCTGTTCGCCGCGGTCAAGTTCTACAAGACCGCCGAGGGCGCCGGCCTGAAGCCGATCATCGGCGCCGACATCGGCCTGGCCGACGGCAACGAGACGCCTTCGCGCATGACCCTGCTGTGCCGCGACCGTGTCGGCTACCTGACCCTGTCGCGCCTGCTTTCCCGCGCCTGGATGGAAGGCCATCGCCTCGACGGCGTCGCCATCCGTCCCGACTGGCTGCGCGAGGACAACGGCGGCCTGTTCGCGCTGGCCGGCCGCCAGAGCTTGGCCGGCCGAATGGCCACCAGCAACCGCCACGAACTGGCCGAGGCGTGGCTGGCCGACTGGCGCGGCACTTTCGGCGACCGCCTGCACCTGGAACTGACCCGTAGCGGCCGCGACGGCGAGGACGCGTTCAACGCCTTCGCCCTGCATGCCGCCGCCGCACGCGGCCTGCCGGTGGTGGCCAGCAACGATGTGCGCTTCATCGACGCCGAGGGCTTCGAGGCGCACGAGGCGCGCGTGTGTATCGCTTCCGGGCGCGTGCTCGACGATCCCAAGCGCCCGAAGGACTACAGCGCCGAGCAGTACCTGAAGTCGTCGCAGGAAATGGCAAAGCTATTTGCCGACGTTCCCGACGCGATCGACAACGCTGTGGCGCTGGCCACGCGCTGCAACGTCGAGATGAAGCTGGGCGAATACGCGTTGCCTGCGTTCCCGGTGCCCAGCGAGCACACCATCGAGAGCTGGCTGCGCAACAGCGCGCGCGAAGGACTGGACAAGCGCCTGGAAAGGAATCCGCTTGCGCCCGACAAGACCCGCGAGGACTACGACGCGCGCCTGGAAATCGAGCTGGACGTCATCATCAAGATGGGGTTCCCCGGCTACTTCCTGATCGTGGCCGACTTCATCAACTGGGCCAAGGACCACGACATTCCGGTCGGTCCGGGCCGTGGTTCGGGCGCCGGCTCGCTGGTCGCCTGGGCGATCGGCATCACCGACCTGGACCCGCTGCCGTACGACCTGCTGTTCGAGCGGTTCCTCAATCCCGAACGCGTGTCGATGCCCGACTTCGACATCGACTTCTGCATGGACCGCCGCGACGAGGTCATCGACTACGTCGCACGCAAGTACGGCCGCGACCGCGTCAGCCAGATCATCACCTACGGCACCATGGCGGCCAAGGCCGTGGTGCGCGACTCCGGCCGCGTGCTCGGCCACCCGTACGGATTCGTCGACGGCATCGCCAAGCTCATTCCCAACACGCTGGGCATCTGCCTGGACGATGCGCTGGGCGAGTCGGAAGCCGCCAAGAAGGACAACAACCTCGCCTCACCCGACCTGATCGCGCGTTACAACTCGGAAGACGACGTCCGCGACCTGCTCGACCTGGCGCGCAGCCTGGAAGACCTGACCCGCAACGCCGGCAAGCACGCCGGCGGCGTGGTGATCGCGCCCAGCCCGCTCAGCGATTTCTGCCCGTTGTTCGCCGAACACGACGGCGAAGGCCGCGGCAGGAATCCGGTCACGCAGTTCGACAAGGACGACGTCGAGGCCGTCGGCCTGGTCAAGTTCGACTTCCTCGGCCTGCGCACGCTCACGATCATCGACTGGGCGGTCAAGGCCATCAACCAGCGGCGCGCGTCGGAAGGCCAGCAGCCGCTCGACATCGCCACGCTGGCGCTGGACGACAAGGCCAGCTACGAACTGTTCGCGCGCGGCGACACGGTCGCGGTGTTCCAGTTCGAATCGCGCGGCATGCGCGAACTGCTCAAGCGCGCGCGGCCCGACACGTTCGAAGACATCATCGCGCTGGCGGCGTTGTTCCGTCCGGGCCCGCTGGGTTCGGGGATGGACCGCGAATGGGTCGACCGCAAGCACGGCAATACCGAAGTCTCCTACCCGCACGAATCGCTGGAACCGGTGCTGTCGCCGACCTACGGCGTCATCGTGTACCAGGAACAGGTGATGCAGATCGCGCAGGTGCTGGCGGGCTATACGCTCGGCGGCGCCGACATGCTGCGTCGCGCGATGGGCAAGAAGAAGCCCGAGGAGATGGCGAAGGAGCGCGCCAAGTTCGAGGCCGGTTGCGCCGAGCGCGGCATCGCGGCCAGGCAGGCCAGCCCGATCTTCGACTTGATGGAAAAGTTCGCCGAGTACGGCTTCAACAAGTCGCACTCGGCCGCCTATGCATTGGTTGCTTACCAGACCGCCTGGCTGAAGGTTCACTACCCGGCCGAGTTCATGGCCGCGGTACTGTCCTCGGACATGGACAACACCGACAAGGTCACCGGCTTCCTCGACGAATGCCGGGTGATGGGCCTGACCGTGCTGCCGCCTGAGGTGGACGAATCGGCGTACATGTTCGAGGCCAAGGACAGCACGACGATCCGCTATGGCATCGGCGCAGTGAAGGGCGTCGGTCGCGGCGCCTGCGAGGCGATCGTCGACGCGCGTCGCGCCGGGTCGTTCGCGGGCCTGCTCGATTTCTGCAAGCGCGTGGACAGCAGCAAGCTCAACCGTCGCGCGTTGGAAGCGCTGACCCAGGCCGGTGCGCTGGACAAGCTCGGCAAGAATCGCGCAAGCCTGATGCTGCAGTTGCCGGAGGTGCTCAAGGCCACCGATCAACTCGCCCGGGAGCGCGCCGCCGGCCAGGTGTCGCTGTTCGGCGGCGGCGAGACCGCTGCCCCTGCGCTGCACATCGACCTGCCCGAAGCCGACGAGTGGCCGCTGACGCAGATCCTCAACGGCGAGCGCGAGACGCTGGGCCATTACCTGAGCGGCCATCCGTTCGATCCCTATCGCGATGAATTGCGCGGGCTGGTCGGGCACGACCTCGGCGATCTGGAAAAGATCTGGGAGAACCGCCCGGAGCCGAGCCGCGGCAGCTGGCGCCAGGAGGTCGAGACGGTCGTGGCCGGCCAGGTCATCGGCCTGCGCAAGAAGGGCGACAGCCAGATGTTCGTGCAGATCGAGGACGGGCGTGGTCGCCTGGAATGCGCGTTCTTCGCCGAGAACTACAGCGAGTTCGCGGCGATGCTGGTGCGCGACCGCCTGCTGGTGATCCAGGGCGGGTTGCGTGAGGACAGCTTCAGCGGCGGCTTCGCGTTGCGCGCCTCGCGCTGCTGGGACTACGAACAGATCTGCGCCAAGCATGCGCAGCGTTTGTCGCTGCGGCTCGATCTGCGTGTTCCCGGAACCTGGCAGCGCATCGACAACCTGCTGGCACAAAAGCGACCAGGTGCCACGCCGCTGCGCCTGGACCTGCTGCGCACGGGCGCGGCGGGCATGCTGGATCTCAACGGCACCAGCTCGGTTCGCGTCGATGCGGACCTGCCCGGCGCGCTGCGCGCGATGCCGGGCGTGCGTGCGGTGAAGCTGACGTTGTCGCGCCCCTGGTCGAACTGACGCCCCTACCCTCTTTTTTTGGGCGAGGGACAGCCGTCGCAGGCGACCGGGAGGGGGAACGCCCGCCCTTCGGGCACCTTCTTCCACTAGGGGAGAAGGAAAAGCAGCGAATCAGTACGACACTTCCACGCGCCAGGCGCGTCGTGCATTGAGCACCGTGGCGACCAGCTTCCGCGCCTGTGCCTCGTAGCGCCAGTCCGCAACCGACTGGCCATCGACTCGTATCGACGAAGGCTTGCGCTCGACACCGAACAACGTCAGTTCGACATCGCGCCACCATGGCGCATAAGCATCGTGCGCGACGTGCGCGTTGATCGCCGCACCACGCCGTGACACCTCGCAGGCGTAGCCGATACGAAGGAACGCTCCCTGGCGGAA
>DATDBD010000329.1:0-5637 GCA_036525015.1 Lysobacter sp. | reverse complement strand
TACGGCATCGGCGAGGAGGACTGGATCACCGTCACCTCGCACCTGGGCACGATCACCGTGCAGGCGCGGTTCGCCGGCAACGTGCAACCCGACACGGTGTGGACCTGGAACGCGATCGGCAAGCGCCGTGGCGCCTGGCGGCTGTCGAAGGACGCGCCGGAGGCCAGCAAGGGCTTCCTGCTCAATCACCTGATCTCCGACATCACGCCCAAGGGCGACTACGCCAACGCCGACCCGGTCACCGGCCAGGCGGCGTGGTTCGATCTGCGCGTGCGCATCGCCAAGGCCGATGCGTCGGCCGAGTCGGCCGCGATCACAGAACCCCAGTTCGCGCCGCTGGCGCTGGGCAGCGCCGACAACCGCCCGCTGCGCTACGGCGCAGGCTTTCGCAAGAATTCCAACAGGAAGGATCCATGAAGAGAACCGCGCGAATGCTCGCCGGATGGCTCTGCGTCGTGCTCGGCTTCGCGGTGATGGGGCTGCTCGGGCTGGGCTTGTACGACCCGACCACGGCCGCCGCCGCGCACGCCACCTCGATGACGCCGGTGCTGGTCGCGCTGCTGCCGAGCGTGAGCTTCGGCATCGCCATCTTCGCCGTCGGCGTGTGGCTGATCTCGACCGCCAAGCGCAGATGAAGGCCACGACATGACCGACCTGCCGCCGCCGTCGAAGAAGAAGCTGGGCCTGGTGATCGACCTGGACACCTGTGTCGGCTGCCACGCCTGCGCGGTCGGCTGCAAGCAATGGAACTCGGGCGGATTCGCCGCGCCGCTGACCGACGAGCAGCCCTACGGCAAGGACCCGAGCGGGGTGTGGTTCAACCGCGTGCACAGCTACGAGGTCGCGGCCACGGATTTCACCACGCCCGCCTTCGATCCGGGCGAGCATCAGGCCATCGCGGCCTCCGCGACCTCCGCCAGCGCCTGCAGCACCAGCCATACGCTGGCGCAGGAAGCGATGCAGCCGGCGATGACGCTGCACTTCCCGCGCTCGTGCCTGCATTGCGAGAACCCGGCCTGCGTCACGGTGTGCCCGACCGGCGCCAGCTACAAGCGCGCCGAAGACGGCATCGTGCTGGTCGACGAGGACAAGTGCATCGGCTGCAAGCTGTGTTCGTGGGCATGCCCGTACGGCGCGCGCGAGTACTCGCCTGTCGAAGGCGTGATGAAGAAATGCACGTTGTGCATCGATCGCATCTACAACGAGAACCTGCCCGAAGCCGAGCGCGAGCCGGCCTGCGTGCAGGTCTGCCCGACCCGGGCGCGCCACTTCGGCGACCTGGGCGATCCGGAATCGAAGGTGTCCAAGCTGGTCGCGGCGCGCGGAGGCCTCGACCTGATGCCGCAGCTGGGCTACCAGCCGGTCAACAAATACCTGCCTCCGCGTCCGCGTCGCGCCGGCGATGCGACACCCGCGCCTGCCAAGGTCGAAGAAGCCCTCGATACCGCCGCGCTGCCGCCGGTGCTGCGCTGGCTCGACCGCGTGCTGTCGCGCTGACCTCCTTACTTCCAATCCGCCATCCGACATGCATCCCGCCCTCTCGGTCATCTTCTTCACCACGCTCTCGGGCGCCGGCTATGGCCTGCTGACGTGGTGCGCGCTGGCCGCGCTGGCGCAGGCGCTGCCGGCCAGGCCGCTGCTGATATCGCTGGCGATGGCGCTGGTGCTGGTGACGATCGGGCTGCTCAGCTCGCTCGGTCACCTCGGCAAGCCGCAGCGCGCGTGGCGGGCGTTCTCGCAATGGCGCAGCTCGTGGCTGTCGCGCGAGGGCGTGGCCTCGGTGCTGACCTTCGTGCCGGCCGTGCTGGTGGGCGCCGCGCTGCTGCCCGGGATGCTGGCGCCGGTGCAGCCGGGCTCGGCCGTTACGCTGTCCGCGTGGGGCATGCTGGCCTGCATCGCACTGATCGTCGGCGCAATCGCGACGGTGGTCTGCACGGCGATGATCTACGCCTCGCTCAAGCCGATTCCCGCCTGGCGGCATCGGCTGGTGGTGCCGGTGTACCTGCTGTTCGCACTGCTGACCGGCGGCCTGCTGCTGGCGGCAGTGGCATCGCTGTCGGGCGCTTCGCCCGGCAACCTGCCGGCGATGGCGGCGGTCGTGCTGGCCATCGCCTTGTGGGTGCTCAAGCGCCGTTACTGGCACGCCATCGACACCACGCCGCTGCCGGCCACGCGCGGCGAGGCGGTCGCGATGCCCGGTCGCGAGGTCAAGGTGTTCGAGCGGCCCCACACCGAAGAAAACTATCTCACCCGCGAGATGGGGTTCGTGGTGGCGCGAAAGCATGCTGGGCGGCTGCGGAAGGTCGCCGTGGTGCTGTTCGCGCTGGTGCCGGCCGTGCTGATGCTGCCGGTCTGGGTGCTCGTGCATCTGGACGCCGGCCCATGGTTCGCCGCCGCCGCGGTGGCGGCACTGGCCGGGACCTTCGTCGAGCGCTGGCTGTTCTTTGCCCAGGCCCGGCATCTGGTCACGCTGTATTACTGACCCGGCCCCCAGAAGCTGAATGGCGCCGCCCCTGAACAGGGCAATGTAACCGGTTCCATGGCATCATCCCGCCCCGACTTCCTGGCCCTTACACACGACGATGCTCGGCATGCTCGGGCTCGCCCTGCTCGGCGGACCCTTCGTAACCCTGCCAACGCCGGCTTTCGGCGGAGAACCGGCGCTGATCGCCCTGGCCAGCGATCCGGCGCAGATGCGCCTGCCCTGCTATTCCACACGCTGCGGCGATGAGGAATGGCGGCTGGCATCCGGGGCGCCTGAAGGCACCCAGGTAGCGGGCGCCACCCCCGGCCGCAAACCGCTGCAGTTGCCGGGCGGCCAGCGCTACATCGGCCTGAGCGCGCCCGCGGTTCCGCGCGAACACCGCGCCAACTACTCCAACGACTGGCGCATCGGCACGCGCTATGGCGTGCAGGCGTTGCGCGATGGCCCGACCCAGCTCGGACTGCAGTTCGGCGCCGGCTACCGGTTGGCGCCGCTGTACGACGACGGCGTCAACCAGGCCGGCCCGATCTTCCGCGGCGCGGTCAACTTCGACCGCCGGTTCGGCGAGCGCGCGCAATGGAGCCAGCGCCTCGAGTTCGAGACCGGGCGCCGCGGCGACACGTTCGTCAAACAGAAGGTCGCCCTCGACGTGAGCCTGTGGCCGGACTGGACGCTGGAAACCGACTTCGCGATCCGCCACGACTCGAACGGCGGCGGCGGCAGCGAGACGGCAGAAAGTTCGCTCGAGTTGCGGCGTCGGTTCTAGCGTCGCATGGCGATGCGGTTGGACCTCATTGCGAGGCCACCAGCAGGTTGGCATCCCTGGCGATCTGCCAGGATCCTGATGGATCCTTGCGCAATACCGAAAGGACGTGGCCGGAGCGCTGCGTCGACGCTCCGCCCGTCAACGGGATCATGCGGACCTGGAGAACGCTCCAGCAATAGGCGAGGTCGCCGGAGACCTTCAGCTCCTGGATGTCTCCTGTCGACTCGATGCGATGGGTCTTGAGGATGGCGCGCAACCCCTTTTCAAAAGCATCCCGGTCCATCGGGGGTTGGCCGGCCACCAGAAACACAACGTCGGTGGCCATCAGGGGAAGGACCGCATCGACGTCTGCGTCTGCCGTAGCACGGTGCCACTGCGCAATCAGACGACGGATGTCTTGTTCGTCGCGGTTCACTGCCTCCTCCCTTGGTGCCGCCCCACTTCACCGGTACCGGGCCGCCGTGAATCCACCCTTTCAGCCGTGGCTGGCGGCAATGAACTCGCCCGCGCCCTGATCGATCAGCATCTGCGCGACCTGCAAGCCCAGGCATTCGGGCGCATCGCCGCGGCCTTCGCCGTGCGCGCGCACCACGCGCCCGTCCTGCGACGAGCCGACCAGTCCCTCCAGTTGCAGGTGCTCGCCCTGCAACTGCGCGAACGCCGCGACCGGCACGTGGCAGCTGCCGTGCAGCGCGCGGTTCATCGCGCGCTCGGCTTCCACGCAGGTGCGGGTGGCGACATCGTCGAGCGCGGCGCACAGCTCGCGCGTGGCGATGTCGTCGTCGCGGCATTCGATGGCGATCGCGCCCTGCGCCGGTGCCGGCAGCCAGTGCGGCGCGGCCATGCGCGTGCGGATGCGCGCGCCGAAGCCCAGGCGGTCCAGACCGGCGCAGGCGAGCACGATGGCGTCGTACTCGCCGGCGTCGAGCTTGCCCAGGCGCGTGTTGACGTTGCCGCGCAGGTCCACCAGTTCCAGGTCCGGGCGCAGCGCGCGCAGCTGCGCCTGGCGGCGCAACGACGAGGTCCCCACGCGCGCGCCCTGCGGCAGCGCCGCGACGTTCTCGAAGCGGTTGCTGACGAAGGCATCGGCGTAATCGGCGCGGGCCAGGATCGCCGGCAGGGCGAAGCCGGGTTCCAGCTCCATCGGCACGTCCTTGAGCGAATGCACCGCGCAGTCGGCTTCGCCGCGCAGCATCGCCAGCTCCAGCTCCTTCAGGAACAAGCCCTTGCCGCCGATCGCGGCCAGCGAACGGTCCAGCACCTCGTCGCCGCGGGTGCTCATCGGCACCAGCGACACGTCGAGTCCGGGGTGGGCGGCACGCAGCTCGTCGGCGACGTGCTGGGTCTGCCACAGCGCAAGCGGGCTCTTGCGGGTGGCGATACGCAGGGTCTTCATGGCGACATTATCGCCGCAAGCCGCGGCGATCGCCCACCGACGCCCCTGGCTACGGGGCGACGCCCAGGGCCTGAGGGGGCTAGGCGCCTAGGGCCTCAGAGATGCTTGAGGGTGTCGCGCAGCCCCGCCACGCAGCGGCGGCTGACTTCCAGCGGCTGCTTGCCGTGGCGCAGCAGCGCCTGCACGTGGCCGTCCGCGCCGCGCTTGAGCTCGACGATCTCGTGCCGGGCCACCAGGCAGTTGCGGTGGATGCGCACAAAGCGCTCGCCGAACTCGTCCTCGAGCGATTTCAGCGACTCCTCTATCAGGTCCTCGCCGCGCGCGTGGTGGACGATGACGTACTTCTCCTCGGCGTGGAGGTAGTGCACGTCCTCCAGCGGGATCAGGCGCAGGCTGCCGCGCAGGCGTGCGCACAGGTGGGTGCGGCGCTGCCCGGTGGGCACGGCCGTGTTGCGCTCGCGGCCGGCGGCGAAGGTGCGCACGCGCTCGATCGCGGCGACCAGGCGCTCGGCGCGCACCGGCTTGACCAGGTAGTCGATCGCCTGCGCCTCGAAGGCCGACAGCGCGTGGGCGTCGTAGGCGGTGCAGAACACCACCGCCGGGCGCGGGTCGAAGGCGGACAGGTGGCGGGCGGTTTCCAGGCCGTCGATACCCGGCATGGCGATGTCCAGCAGCACCAGGTCCGGGCGGTGCTCGGCGCAGGCGTGCAGGACGTGCTGGCCATCGCAGGCCTCGGCCACCACCTCCACCCCCCGCACCTCGGACAGCAACCCGCGCAGGCGCTCACGCGCCAGCGGTTCGTCGTCGGCGATCACTACTTTCATTGGCCCACGGCCCTCTTCGGTGCCTTCATCGGTTCAGCGCCCCCAGCCCCACCGGTATGCGCAGCTCGCAGTGATAGTAGTCCTGCTCCCAGCCAGCCGTCATCTTCGCCCGCGGACCATAGGCGTAGCGCAGGCGCTGGCCGATGCTGCGCTGGGCGTGGCGCGC
>DATDBD010000328.1:0-5462 GCA_036525015.1 Lysobacter sp. | reverse complement strand
CTGAGGGATATGGGGACTGCGCGTGGTAGACTTCGCGGTCTTGCGCGGCGACCGCGCAACCTCGTAACCCGCACCGCCGTGCGGATTTTTGACAGATTCAGGAGCACGAACATGGGCAAGGGCGACCGCAAGACCGCTAAGGGCAAGCGCTACAACTCCAGCTACGGCAACGCTCGCAGCAGCAAGGCCGTGACCAAGGCTGCCGGCACCGCCGCCGCGCCGGTCGCGAAGAAGGCGACCAAGACTGTGGCCAAGGCCCCGGTCAAGAAGGTCGCGGCGAAGAAGACCGCCACCAAGGAATAAGCGCCCACGCGCTGTCAAAAAAAGCCCCGCGTCGCGGGGCTTTTTTCTTCCCGGGACTCTGCCGCCCTCAGTGCGCCGCCGCGGCCTCGACCGCGCTCCACACGCGCAGCAGGTTGCCGCCAAGGATCTTGCGGATATCCGCATCCTTGTAACCACGCGCCTGCAGGCCGGCGACGAGATTGGGGTAGTCGGCGACCGAGTGCAGTTCGACCGGCAGGTTGCCGCTGACGCCGTCGAAGTCCGAGCCCATGCCAACGTGGTCGACGCCGATGGTCTTCACCGCGTAGTCGATCTGGTCGAGCACGGCATCGATATGGACGACCGGCACCGGGTGCGCGGCCTTCCATTCCTTCTCGAGATCGTCCTTCGATCGCGTCGGCTTGCCTGCCGAGGCAGCGGCTGCGTTGGCGCGGTCGAATTCGGCTTCCGCAGCGAAGAATGCCTGCAGGTCTGCCGCCGCCTTCGGGCTGACGAAGGCGGTGCCGAACGCCAGTTGCACCACGCCGCCTTCGGCGGCGACGGCGCGGGCGAGTTCGTCGCTGATGTTGCGCTCGAAGCCCGGGGTGAAGTGACGCATGCTGGAATGGCTGGCGACCACCGGCACGTCGGTGACGCGCAGGACGTCGCGCACGGCGTCATCGGACAGGTGCGAGACGTCGACCATGATGCCGACGCGGTTCATCTCGGCCACGACCTTTTCGCCGAACGGGCTCAGGCCGCCCCATTGCTTCTGCGCCGTATACGAGGAATCGCTGATGCGGTTGTTGGCGCTATGGGCCAGGGTGATGTAGCGCACGCCGCGCGCATGGAATTGCCCGATTTTCGCAAGATCGTCGCCGATCGGCGCGCCGTTCTCCATGCCCAGCGCCAGCGTCACACGTCCGTTGGCGCGCAGGCGCTCGAGGTCACCCGGCGAACGCAGCACGGCGAATTTGTCTGGATGCCGGCCGACCATCGCCTCGACCGCGTCGATCTGGGTGTTGGCGATCTGCCAGGCCTTGCCTTCGGCGTCCTCTTCCGGAGAGGTATAGATCGACATGAAAGCGACGTCGAGGCCGCCCTGGCGCGCCTTGGGATAGTCGAACTCCTTGCCGGGCGCTGCCACGCCCAGGTCATCCCAGTGCTTCAGCAGTTCCGACGGCGCGTCGATGTGGGTGTCGACGATGATGGCGTCCTGGGCAAGCTTCTGGGCGGCGGTCGGTGCGGCCGCAAACGACGGCGAGGTCGCAATCAGCAAGGACAGGCCGGTGGCAATCGAAAAGCGCATGCATTCTCCCCTGGTGTGTTCGATGGTAGTGGTGTGATCAGGCCACCTGCCGCCCGCCGGCGAATACGCCGTGGGTCAGCTGGCCGCCGAGCCAGTAACACAGCTCGGAAGGATGGCGAAGGTTCCAGCATACGAAGTCGGCGCGTGCTCCGACGCGCAACGCGCCACGGTCGTTGAAACCGAGCGCGCGGGCGGCGTGCGTGGTGGCTCCGCGCAGGGCTTCCTCCGGCGTGAGCCTGAAATGCGTACTGGACAGCTGCATCGCCTGGCGCATCGACAGCAGCGGCGATGTGCCGGGATTGCAGTCGGTGGCCACGGCCATCGCGACGCCGTGTTCCCGGAACGCGTCCAGCGGCGGCAGCTTGGTCTCGCGCAGCACGTGGAAGGCGCCGGGCAACAACACGGCGACGGTGCCGTGCCCGGCCATCGCGCGCACGCTGTCGACGCTGGTGTGCTCGACGTGGTCGGCGGACAAGCCATCGAACGCCGCCGCCAGCGCGCCGCCGCCCAGGTCGCTGAGCTGGTCGGCGTGCAGTTTGACCGGTACGCCCAATGCGCGTGCCGCCTCGAACATCCGCCGCGTCTGCCCTGGCGTGAAGCCGATGCCTTCGCAGAACGCATCGACGGCATCCACCAGGCCCTCGGCATGCAGCTGCGGCAGCCATTGGACGGCCGCGTCGATGTAGCCGTCGGGATTGCCGGCGAACTCCGTCGGCAGCGCGTGCGCGGCGAGGTAGGTGGTGCGCACGGTCACGCCCAACCGCTCGCCGATGCGACGCGCGACACGCAGCATCTTGCGTTCGTTGTCCAAGTCCAGGCCGTAGCCGGATTTGATCTCCAGCGTCGTGGCGCCACTGGCGACCAGGGCCTGCGCGCGCGGCAACGACTGGCGCAGCAACTCGTCCTCGTCGGCCTCGCGCGTTGCTTTCACAGTCGAGGCGATACCACCGCCGGCACGGGCGATGTCCTCGTAACTGGCGCCCTGCAGGCGCAGCTCGAATTCGCGGGCGCGGTCGCCGGCGAACACCAGATGGGTATGGCAGTCGATGAGGCCGGGCGTGATCCAGCCATCGGCCTGGATCACATCGCGCGCCAACCGCTCCGGCGACGCGGGCAGGTCGGCGCGGCGACCGACATGAGTGATGCGACCATCGTGCCAGCCGAGCGCGCCGTCGGTGATTTCGCCATAGCCTGCGGCGCCGTCCAGCGTCGCCAGGTGGGCGCCGACGACCAGTCCATCCCATTGCGGTTCGGTCATGCTCATACCCCCATTGTAGAGGCGTTGTCATCGCCAGCCTGCGCCCGACCCGGCACAATGGCGCACATGCAGACCATCCCCAACGCAAGGCTCTGGCATCCGCAGGGCTGGCACGACGGCGTCAAGCTCAACGTCGATGCCCACGGCCGTATCACCCGCAGCCTGGAGGGTGGCACCACCTCGCAGCGGGTCGTGCCGGGCATTGCCAACCTGCACTCGCATGCCTTCCAGCGGGCCATGGCGGGCATGGCCGAGCGCCAGACCGACCCCGCCGATTCATTCTGGACCTGGCGCGAGACCATGTACCGGTTCGCCGCGCGTTTCACGCCGGAAAGCCTGCACGCCGTCGCGGCGCAGCTCTACAGCGAGATGCTTGAAGCCGGCTACACCACCGTCTGCGAGTTCCATTACCTGCATCACCGTCCCGACGGCAAGCCTTACGCCGATCCGGCGGCGATGTCGCGCGCGCTGATCGAAGCGGCACAGGAAACCGGCATCCGCCTGACCCTGCTGCCGGTGCTGTACATGACGGGTGGTTTCGACGGACGTGCGCTGACGCAGCGCCAGCACCGCTTCGGCCACGATGTCGACGGTTATCTGCGCCTGCTGGACGCACTGCGCACCCAGCAATGCGAGACGGTGCGGATCGGCTGCGCGCTGCACAGCCTGCGTGCGGTGCCCGAGGACGCGATGCGGGCGGTGCTGGAGGCGTTGCCTGCGGACAGCCGCATCCACATCCATATCGCCGAGCAGACCGCCGAGGTCGACGATTGCCTGGCCGTGCGCAAGGCCCGTCCGGTGCAATGGCTCCTCGATAACGCCCAAGTGGACGAGCGCTGGACGCTGGTGCATGCCACGCATCTGAGCGATGCCGAAGTGCAGGGCGTGGCGCGCAGCGGCGCGACGGTGGCGATCTGCACGACCACCGAGGCGAACCTGGGCGATGGCTTGTTTCCGTTGCGCGATTACCTGGATGCCGGCGGCCGCTGGGGCGTGGGATCGGATTCGCACATCTCCGTGTCGCCGGTCGAGGAACTGCGCTGGCTCGAATACGGCCAACGGCTGGTGACGCGCCGCCGCAACATCGCGGTGACGCCGGCCTCGCCCAGCGTCGCTGCGACGCTGCTGCAAGGCGTGGCGACCAGTGCCGCTGCTTCGACCGGTCACGCCATCGGCAGCCTGGCCGATGGCGAGTTCGCCGATGCGCTGGTGCTGGACACGAGGGCGACGCAGTTCGCGGGCGTTACGGATGAGGACGCGCTAGACCGCTGGATCTTCAGCGGCAATCGCAGTCTAGTGCGTGAGACCTGGGTCGGTGGCCGCTGCGTGGTCCAGCACGGCCGGCATTTCCACAGCGATGCAATTGCCGACCGCTGCCGCATCGCGATCACGCGCCTGCTGGCCGACTAAGCGCGACTGACTTCGTGCCTTCAACTCTGGCCGTCAACTCATCGCGGCGAACAGATCGTCATCGATGGGCAACGCGCCCTCCAGCGTCAGCAGGAAGTGCTTGGTCGGCAGGCCACCGCCGAAGCCGGTGAGATCGCCGTCGCTGCCAATGACGCGATGGCAAGGCAGCACGATCGGCAGCGGATTGCGTCCATTGGCGGCGCCGACCGCGCGCACGGCCGCGGGACGGCCGATCCTCGCGGCAAGTTGCGCGTAGCTGATCGTCTCGCCGTACGCAATGGTGGCGAGCGTGTGCCACACCTCGCACTGGAACGCGGTGCCCAGCGGAGCCAGCGGCAGATCGAAGTCGTGGCGCATTCCAGCGAAGTATTCGTCCAGTTGCGCATGCGCGGCACGCAACAGTTCGTGATCACCCCTGCGCCAGTCCGGACCGGGAGGTATCGGATGGCGAGGCGCATGAAATTCGATCACGCGCAGGCCGTGTTCGTCGGCGGCCAGCAGCAGCGGGCCAACCGGGCTGTCGATATGCGTGAACGTGATCATGCCGGCGAAGCGCTCTTGCGCGCAGTGGCGCGTGGAGTGCGATCCGCAGGCGAGGGGCGTGGCGCCCGGGCAACCGCCACAGGCGGGGGCGTCATCGAATCGCGCCACAACTGGATCACCGCATAGCCGCGCCATGGCCGCCAGGCTTCGGCGCGCGTCAGCAGCGCCTTGGCTCCCAGTCGTGAGCCGTCGCCGGGGACCGCACGTTGCAGCACCAGGTCTTCGGCAGGGAACGCATCGGGATGGCCGAGTGCACGCAGCGCGATGTATTGGGCGGTCCACGGCCCGATGCCGGGAAGCGCGACCCAACGCTGCGCGAAGTCCTCGAGCGTTCGCTCCGTGCGGAAGTCCACCCGGCCCTCGCTCATCGCGCGCGCCACCGCGCGCACCGTGTCGGCGCGTGCACGGGTCAGGCCGATCGTGGCGAGGTCGGCATCGGCCAGTGCCTGCGGCGTCGGGAACAGATGTTCGAGTCCTGGCGCTGGCAGTCCTACTACAAGCGATGGCGGCAACGGCTGCCCAAAGCGCTGTGCCAGCCTGGCCGCGAGCGTGCGGGCCGCCGCGACACTGACCTGCTGGCCCAGGATCGCGCGCACCGCGATCTCGAAGCCGTCCCAGCCGCTGGGAAGGCGCAGGCCCGGCCGCTTTGCTACCAGAGGCGCCAGGCGATCGTCTGCGCAC
>DATDBD010000327.1:0-13438 GCA_036525015.1 Lysobacter sp. | reverse complement strand
AATCACGGCGCCGTGGCTGCGTTGCAGCGCCTCGGTCACCGAGGCTACCGCCGCGTCCACGTCGCGGTCAGTCAGGGTGCGCGTTTCATCCTGCAGAATCAAGCCCATAGCGAGACTTTTGAATCCCGGTTCCACGCCTTTACCCTGGTAACGGTCGAACAGCACCAGATCGCGCAGAGCGGGGCCTGCGGCGGCCCGGACGGCCGCGGAAACCTCGGCCCAGCTGACCTTTTCCGCGACGACGAACGCCAGGTCGCGGCGGACGGACGGGTACTTGGACAGGTGAGTCGCCCGGGCGACGTTCCGGCTGAACAGGGGGCCGAAATCTAGCTCGAACGCGACCACTTCCGCGTCCAGGTCGAGGGCGCGCTGCAGGCGCGGGTGCAGCTGGCCGATCCAGCCCAACCGGACGCCGTCACGGTACACATCGGCGCAACGGCCCGGGTGCGCCCAGGCCAGTTGCGAGGCGCGGTATTCAAGTTCGGCTCCGGCCAACGCGGCGAGGCTGTCCAGGTCGCCCTTCAGGTCATGAAAGCCCAGGCTCCGGGACGGCACGCCCCACTGCTCCGCCTGGGCAGAACCGATGGCGGCACCCGCGATGCGACGAGTCTCGAGCGGCGCCTCGCTGCCGTTGGCGGCGAACACCCGGCCCAGTTCGAACAGCCGGACCCGAGCCTGTTGACGTGCCGCGTTACGACCCAGTGCGGCCACCAGTCCCGGCAACAGCGCCGTGCGCATCACACCGAGTTCGGCGCTGAGCGGGTTGGCCAGTGGCACGCCGCCCGCGCCGAGATTCCAGGACGCAAGCAGTTGCTCATCGACGAAGGCATAGTTCACCGCCTCCAGGTAGTCGCGTGCCGCCAGCTGACGGCGCACGGCGGCCTCCTCGATCCGGGTCTCACTCGGCGCAACCAGGCGCGAGGCGCCGCCCGGCAATGTGGTCGGGATCGCGTCGTAACCATGGATGCGGGCCACTTCTTCGATCAGGTCCTCCTCGATCGCCAGGTCGAAGCGACGGCTTGGCGGCACGACGCGCCAGCCTTCGGCCACATTTTCCACGGTCAGGCCAAGGCCATGCAGGATGCGCTCGACCTGCTCGTCGGTGATCTGCAGGCCCAGCACCCTGCTCAGCCGCGAACGACGCAGCGCGATCGCGTGCGGCTGCTGCAGATGTTCCGGCAACGCGGCTTCGACGACCGGTCCGGGCACGCCTCCGGCAGCTTCGATGATCAGGCCAGTGGCATATTCGATCGCGGTGTCGGGCAGTACCGGCGCGACGCCACGCTCGAATCGGTGGGCGGCATCGGTATGCAGGCCCAGCTTGCGGCCGCGGCCGATGATGGCGGCCGGCGCGAAGTGCGCGGCTTCCAGGAAGACGTTCTTCGTCGTGTCGGTCACGCGCGTATCGAAGCCGCCCATGATGCCGGCCAGCGCGACCACGCGGTCCGCGTCGGTAATGGCCAGGAACTGCTCGTCGAGCACGACATCGCGGCCGTCGAGCAGCTTCACGCTTTCGCCAGCGCGGGCGCGACGCACGCCCACCGGCCCCTTGAGCATGTCGCGATCGAACGCGTGCATCGGCTGGCCGAGTTCGAGCATGACGTACTGGGTGACATCGACCAGCAGCGACACCGGGCGGATGCCGCTGCGGCGCAGGCGCTCGGCCATCCACACGGGCGTCGGCATCGAAGCGTCGACACCTTCGATCACACGGCCGCAATAACGCGGCGCGTCGGCGCCGGCGTGAAGCTCCACCGCCACACGCGCCTGCGATTGCGGCGCAACCGTCGCGACTTCGAACGCGGCAACCTCGCCGCCCGCCGCGGCGGCCACGTCATAGGCAATGCCACGCACGCTGAAGCAGTCGGCGCGGTTGGGGGTGAGCTTGATCTCGATGGTGGCGTCGGGAAGACCCAGGTATTGGGCAAGCGGCGCGCCTACCGGCGCATCGGCCGGCAGCTCCAGCAGGCCGGACGCATCCGGATCCACGCCCAGTTCCTTGGCCGAGCACAGCATTCCGGACGACTCCACGCCGCGCAGCTTCGCCGCCTTGATCGCGATGCCGCCGGGCAGGTTCGCACCCACGGTCGCCAGCGGGGCCTTCAGGCCTGCGCGCGCGTTCGGCGCGCCGCAAACGATCTGCACCGTGCCATTGCCGGTTTCGACCTGGCACACCTGCAGGCGGTCGGCTTCCGGATGCTTTTCCGTGCTGACGATCTGCGCGACGACGACGCCGTCCAGCGACTCGCCCAGCGCGGTCACGTCCTCGACCTCGAGGCCGATCGCGGTCAGCGTCGCGGCGAGCTCATCGCGCGTGGCGTTGGTCGGAACGTGCTGGCGCAGCCAGTTTTCGGAGAACTTCATGTGTTGTTACCCGTAGGGCGGGCCTTGGCCCGCCAGTGGTCCGTACGGCGTACCGTAGTCCGCCATCAAGCTTTCAGGGGTGGCGGGTCCAGACCCGCCTTACGCAAACTGGCGAAGGAAGCGCACGTCGTTCTCAAAGAAGCTGCGCAGGTCGTCGACGCCGTAGCGCAGCATCGCGAAACGCTCGACGCCCAGGCCGAAGGCATAGCCGGTGTACTTCTCCGGATCGATGCCGACGTTGCGCAGCACGTTCGGATGGACCATGCCGCAACCCAGCACCTCAAGCCATCGCGTCGAACCGTCCGGCTGCTGCCAGGCGATGTCGACCTCGGCCGAGGGCTCGGTGAAGGGGAAATAGCTCGGGCGGAAGCGCATCTCGAAGTCGCGCTCGAAGAACGCGCGAACGAATTCCGCCAGCGTGCCCTTGAGGTCGGCGAAGCTTGCGTGTTCGTCGACCAGCAGGCCCTCGACCTGGTGGAACATCGGCGTATGCGTCTGGTCGCTGTCGCTGCGATAGACCTTGCCGGCGGCGATCATGCGCAACGGCGGCTGGTGATCGGCCATGTAGCGCACCTGCACGCCTGAGGTGTGCGTGCGCAGCAGGCGTCCATCGCCGAAGTAGAAGGTGTCGTGCATTGCCCGCGCCGGATGGTGCGGCGGGAAGTTCAACGCCTCGAAGTTGTGCCAGTCGTCTTCGATCTCGGGGCCATCGGAGAGTTCGAAACCCAGGCGCCCGAAGATGTCGGCGATGCGTTCAAGCGTGCGACTAACCGGATGCAGGCCGCCGCGCGCGGCATTGATGCCCGGCAGGGTGATGTCGATGGTTTCGCCGGCCAGACGCGCATCGAGTGCGGCATCGTCGAGCGCGACCTTGCGCTCGGTGAGCGCCGCGGCGAGCGCATCGCGCGCCGTGTTGATGGCTTCGCCGGCCGCCTTGCGCTGTTCGGGCGGCAACGCGCCAAGCTGCTTGAGCTGGGCGGTGACGCTGCCGTTCTTGCCAAGCAGCGCAACGCGCAGGGCCTCGATCGCATCGGGCGAATCCGCCGCGGCGATGTCGGTCAGTGCCTGTTGCGTCAGTGATTCGATTCCACTCATAAACCGGCGAGTCTCCCAGACCACCACTTCGTCATCCCCGCGCAGGCGGGGATCCAGTGGCTTTGCCGCTGCTCCGACCGTGTGACCGAGGCCCCCACGCTACGAAGACACTGGATTCCCGGCAATCGCGGGAATGACGGCAATAAACCACGACCCAAAAACGAACATGGGGAAGGACTTGCGCCCTTCCCCATGCGTGTACTGCATTGTGCGTTCCGCGCTCCGCCCGACGAATCGGGACGCCGCGTGGACCGACCAACTTACGCCGCGAGCGCGCTCTTCGCCTTCTCTGCCAGCGCCGCAAAACCCTGCGCGTCGTGCACGGCGATGTCCGCCAGCACCTTGCGGTCGAGGGTGATGCCGGCCTTCAGCAGGCCGTTCATGAAGCGGCTGTAGCTCATGCCGTTGATGCGGGCCGCCGCATTGATGCGGGTGATCCACAGCGAACGGAAATTGCGCTTCTTCTGCTTGCGACCGATGTAGGCGTACTGCAGGGCCTTCGTCACCGCCTGCTTGGCGACGCGGAAGACCTTGCGACGGGCGTGATAGTAGCCCTTGGCCTGCTTCAGGATTTTCTTGTGACGGCGACGCGCCGTAACACCACGCTTAACTCGTGCCATTTTTCAGTCTCCTCACAAATACGGAAGCATGCGGTCCAGACGGCCTGCGTCCTCGGCACGAACATGGTTCGTCTGCCGCAGGTTGCGCTTCCGCTTGGTCGCCTTCTTGGTGAGGATGTGGCTCTTGTTGGCGTGGCCGCACTTGTACTTGCCGGAAGCGGTCTTCCGGAAGCGCTTGGCCGCCGCCCGATTGGTCTTGATCTTGGGCATTGCGATGTCCTTTCGGATTTCGTGACTGGCCTGGGCGGTGGCTGTCGCCACTCTTTCCGTCCTGCCCTTGCCGGCTTGTAAGTCTTTGATCTTTAAAGAATCAAGACAGGTTCCGTGTTACAGCTACTGCAAACCCGGCGAACCGGGCCGCGTATTATGCGGGCTCGGGACCGGCCTTGCAATCTTTCCTTTGAAAATCAGGGGCTTTTGGCCGCCCCTTACCGCCGGCGGAGGCCGACGGGGCTTCCAAAGCAAAGAAGGCGCCTTCCGGCGCCCCCTCACCCCAGCCCTCTCCCGCAGGCGGGAGAGGCGGATATCGCGCGGGTTACTTCTTCTTCGGCGCGATCATCATGACCATCTGGCGGCCTTCCAGGCGCGGCCGCGACTCGATCACGATGTCGTCGCCCAGGTCCGCCTCGATCCGGGCGGCCATTTCGCGACCGAGCTCCTGATGGCTCATCTCGCGGCCACGGAACCGGATGTTGACCTTAACCTTGTCGCCCTCTTCCAGGAACCGGCGCATGTTGCGCAGCTTGATCTGGTAGTCGCCCTCGTCGGTGACCGGCCGGAACTTGAGTTCCTTGATCTCGACCTGCTTCGTCTTCTTCTTGGCCTCGTTGGCCTTTTTCTGCTGCTCGAAGCGGAACTTGCCGAAGTCCATGATCTTGCAGACCGGCGGATCGGCGTTGGGCTGGATTTCGACCAGATCCAGGGCTTCCTCCTCGGCCATGCGCAGCGCTTCGTCGCGCGTCAGCACGCCGATCATTTCGCCATCGCTGCCGATGACACGCACGCGCGGGACGCGGATTTCCTGGTTCTTTCGGTTCGGCTTTTCGGGGGTACTGATGTTGCGATCTCCGGTGGGGTTTGTACCGGCCGCGGGGGAGCGGCCGGACCTGTCAGGCTGCGGGCGTTACTGTACGCCCTCACTGCGCAAACGCGAGGCGAACTCGGCGACGGTCATCGTCCCCAGGTCCTCCCCTCCCCGCGTACGCACGGCGACGTGGCCATTTTCCTTCTCGCGGTCACCGACCACCAGCAGGTATGGCACGCGCTGCAGCGTGTGCTCGCGAATCTTATAGCCGATCTTTTCGTTCCGCAAATCGGCATCGACCCGGAACCCTTGATTTGCAAGGGATTTCCTGACCTCGGCGACATAATCGGCCTGGGCGTCGGTGATGTTCATGACCACGGCCTGGATCGGAGCCAGCCAGGAAGGGAACTGGCCGGCATGGTGCTCGATCAGGATGCCAATGAAGCGTTCCATCGAGCCGACGATGGCCCGGTGCAGCATGACCGGGTGGCGGCGCTGGCTGTGCTCGTCCACGTACTCGGCGCCGAGGCGGCCGGGCATCATGAAGTCGACCTGCATGGTGCCCAGCTGCCAGGTCCGGCCGATGGCATCGCGCAGGTGGTACTCGATCTTGGGGCCGTAAAAGGCGCCCTCGCCCGGAAGCTCCTGCCACTCCACGCCGGCCGCACGCAGGGCCGAACGCAGCGCGTCCTCGGCCTTGTCCCAGGTGGCGTCATCGCCCAGACGGGGCTCCGGACGCAGCGCGATCTTCAGCTGCACATCGGAGAAGCCGAACGTCTCGTACACCGCCATGGCCTGGCGATGGAAGGCCGTCACTTCGGACTCGATCTGGTCCTCGGTGCAGAAGACGTGTCCGTCGTCCTGGGTGAAGCCGCGCACGCGCAGGATCCCGTGCAGCGCGCCGGAGGGCTCGTTGCGATGGCAGGCGCCGAATTCGCCGTAACGGATCGGCAGGTCGCGGTAGCTGTGCAGGCCGTGGTTGAACACCTGCACGTGGCCCGGGCAGTTCATCGGCTTGATTGCGTAGGTGCGCTTTTCCGACTCGGTGAA
This sequence comes from Lysobacter sp., assembly GCA_036525015.1. Taxonomy (GTDB): domain Bacteria; phylum Pseudomonadota; class Gammaproteobacteria; order Xanthomonadales; family Xanthomonadaceae; genus Lysobacter_J. Next base: position 7,285 of record DATDBD010000327.1, on the reverse strand, counting down.
GAACATGTTCGCCTGGTAGTTGTCCCAGTGGCCGGACTTCTTCCACAGCGACACGTCGAGGATCTGCGGGCAGCGCACTTCCTGGTAGCCGCTGTCGCGGTAGACCTTGCGCATGTGCTGCTCTACCACCTGCCAGATCGACCAGCCCTTGGGGTGCCAGAAGATCAGGCCGGGAGCCTCTTCCTGCAGGTGGAACAGGTCCTGCTGCTTGGCGATCTTGCGGTGGTCGCGCTTCTCGGCCTCTTCCAACTGGGTCAGGTAGGCCTTGAGGTCCTTGTCGTTGAGCCAGGCGGTGCCGTAGATGCGGCTGAGCATCTGGTTGTTGGAATCGCCGCGCCAGTAGGCGCCGGCGACCTTCATCAGCTTGAACGCGCGCAGCTTGTCGGTGCCCGGCACGTGCGGGCCGCGGCACAGGTCGGTGAACTCGCCCTGCGAGTACAGCGACAGATCTTCGTTGGCGGGGATCGACTCGATGATCTCGGCCTTGTATTGCTCGCCCATGCCGCGGAAGAACGCGACCGCGTCGTCGCGCGACTTCACGCTGCGCGCGACCGGCAGCGATTCCTTGACGATCTTCTGCATCTCCGCCTCGATCGCCGGCAGGTCTTCCGGCGTGAACGGGCGCTCGTAGGCGAAGTCGTAGTAGAAGCCGTTGTCGATCACCGGGCCGATGGTGACCTGCGCGCCGGGGAACAGGCGCTGCACCGCCTGGGCCAACAGGTGCGCGGTGGAGTGGCGCAGCACGTCGAGCGCGTCGGGGTGTTTCTCAGTGACGATCTCGAGAGAGGCGTCGTTGGCGATGCGGTAGCTGGTGTCGACCAGCTTGCCGTCGACTTTTCCGGCCAACGCGGCCTTGGCCAGGCCGGCGCCGATCGAGGCGGCGATCTCGGCGACGGAAACGGGTTGTTCGAATTCGCGGCGGCTGCCGTCGGGGAGCGTAATGGCGATCATGGTCTGCTGCGATATGGCTGGCGCGCGTTGCGCGCTTGCGATGAAGGTGTGGCGCGGGGCCAGAAACGAAAAACGACGCCGCGGCGCCGTCATTGAGGGGCGTCGTCGGCGTTCAGCGGTGGAGAATGGTAGTGCTCATGTCGCACGCTCGACCGGCGGTTTTGCCGCGGGCCACCTTCGTTCTGACTCCGGCCGGGCGGCCGGAACACCAGGCAATAGTTGTGGCTGGACGCAGTCAAGTCAACGCCGGGACCGCGCCGCTGCGCTCGCAGCCGACCCCGCGCGACCCACAACCCCTTGATTTGAAACGCATCCGTCCAGCGCAGCTTTCCCTAGAGGCAGAAGCCCGTCCGGGCCGCCTTATCCCCCCTGCAGCAGTCCCAGCAGGCGCGCCCGGTCCACCGCATGCTTGCGGGTCGTGGCAGACAGTTTCTGGAACAGGTTCTTGAGGTGCCATTTGACGGTCTCGCCGCTGACATCGAGGATGCGCGCGATCGCCTTGTTCGACAGCCCCTTGGCCAGCAGGCCGAGCACCTCGGATTCTTTCGACGTCAGCACGCCGTTGCGCACCAGCAGCGGTCTTTCCACCGCAGGCCGCGGAGCCACCGCAAGCTTCGTCGCACGCGCGGGTTTCGGTTCAGCGACGACGACGCCCGCCTCCCAGTCCTTGGCCATGTCCAACGCCAGCGGATGGGCATGCACCAGCAACCAGGCATCGCCGGCTACGGTGGCCAGGTGGATGGCTTCCTTCAGCAATGGCTTGGCCGTCTCGTCCCCGCGTTTCCACGCGACCACCGAACGCAGCGTCATGATCGATCGCGTGTCACCGTGGCGACGCAGCGACTTTGCCAGTACATCCCCTGCATCCAGTAGGTGTTCCGCTTCGTCCACGGCATGACGCGCCAGCGCGGCATCGGCCTTGGCGATCGTGGCCGCGAGCTGGCACTCCGGGAGCAGCGGACGAAGTTCGTCGCGCTGCATTACGGCCACGGTCTCGTCGAGCGCCTTCGTCAGCGCGTTGATGGTTTCCCTGGCGTTGTGCGGGGCGTGGATGCGGATGCGATCGGAGAGACTGTGGATGCGCAGGCGCGGCAGTTGCCGGCGCTCGGCCACTGCATCCATCTCTTCCAGCACCTGCAGCGCGCGCCGCTCGTCGCCTTCGCCGAGGGCGATGCGCGCGAGCGTCTGGTAGGCCAGCAGGACGTTGTCGGGGACGCCCCACTGTTCGATGACGTCGAGCCGGTTCGCGAGCAGCGACAGCGCCTCGCCCGGGCGCCCGACGCGCAACAGCGCGGCGGCCAGCACGGAGGCTTGCAGCGACGCGACCATGCTGCGACGTCCGCTCTCCTGTTCCGACTGCGCGACGATCTGGCGCAACGTCGCGGCGGCCAGCTCGGGATTGCCGTCCCACAGGTGACTCATTCCGCGCTGCATGCGAGCGACCCCAGCTGCCAGCCGCAACGAGCCCGTTTCGCCGTGGCGCTCAGCCTGGTCCAATAGTTCGCGCATCGTGCGGGTCGTGCCGGCATGCAGGGCCGCGAGCGCACGTGCGTTGAGGCTTGAAGTGACGTAGAGCGGCTCGCCCTTGTCGGGCAGCACCGGCAGCCAACGCGCCAGCAACTGCGGGAACAGGCCGAGATGGTCGGCATAGGCGGCGGCGCCAGCGGCGACCCGTGACGCCTCGACATGGGACTCCGGCGATGCAGCGGGATCGTCGATGACTTCGCGCGCGACCGCCAGCGCCTCGGCGTTGCGATCGGTCGCTGCGAGCACGAACGCGGCCCCCAGCTTCAATTCGGAATCGCGCGCGAGCATCGCCGCGGGAATCCGCTCCAGCCACTCCCGCGCTTCGGCGATCTTGCCCTGCGTGCCGAGCGTCCACAGCGATCGCGACGCATAGGTCTGGGACAGCAGGTCATCTCCCGCCGCCAGCGCGTGCCGGGCGGCCTCGTGGAATCGCTCGTGCCTGGCATACCAGTGCGACACGCGCGCATGCAGTTCCGACTGTTCGCGCCGCGGCAGTTGTTCGAACCGGCCGAGCAGGAAGTCGCGCGCCAGCGGGTGCAGGCGGATCCAGTCCGTGTCCTCGCCGAGGATCACGATGGGCGTTTCGCCGACGATCTGCTGCAGTTGCGCGGCGCCATCGGGTTGACCGCTCACCAGCTCGCACAGTTCGGCGTTGACATCGTCGAGGATGGCGATGCGCGTCAACAACGCCACCGTCGACGCAGGCAGGCGCGAGAGCAGCGATTCGACGAAGTAGTCCTGCAGGTGGCCGCGCCGTGCCGACAGCGAACGCACGGCCGCGCCCGGATCCGTGTCGTGCTCGGCCATTGCGATCGCCAGTTGCAGGCCGATCGGCCAGCCCTCGGTGGCCTCGTGCAGCAGCGCACGCTCGTCCAGCGTCAGCTTGGGACCGAGGCTTCTTTCGAGGATCGAGAGCGACTCCTCGAATCGCAGCCGCAGGTCGTCGGTGGACAGCGTCGCGAGGTTGCCCTTCGCCGCCAGCTCGGCGACGCGCAGCGGCAACGCTGCGCGCGAGCCGATGGCCACGCTGAGGTTGGCCGGTGCGTTCAACAGCAGGTACTGCACGCAGGTGCGCACGGTCGCTGCCGGCAGGCGCTCGGCTTCGTCGATGACGATGACCGTCTGCGCGCCGCGCTGGGCGATCTCGGACAGCAGGTCAGTCAGCGCTGCGATGCCGGAGCGGGTGGAACCTGGCCCGAGCCGACCGCTGGCGTTGCTCACCGACCGGCTCAGCGCCGTGACGAAGCGGGCCGGATCGTCCTCGCCATCGCAGCCCACCCAGGCCACGACGGCACCGTGTTCCAGCCAGCGGCGCCGCCACTGCAGCAGCACCGTGGTCTTGCCGAAGCCTGCGGGTGCGACCAGCTGGATGGCGGTGCGCTCGTGGACGTCGTCCCAGAACTCCTGCAGCCGCTCGCGCTCCACCGCCGCGCGCGGAAGGCGCGGCGGCGTGATCTTGAGGGCGATCTCGGACTCGGACATGACGGCTTGTCGGACGGGGGCACCGCGCAGCCGCAGCTTACCCGACTGTCCGAAAGGGGTTTTCACCCGACCCAGGGAGCCCGCCATGGGGTCGATCCGAAGCCGGATCAGTTGGCCAAGCGCCGCGGGACTACCGTCCGCTGCCACTGCGCTAGAACGATATCGCCGCATACCTTTCACCGTCCCGGATGGAATCAGCCAGCGTGTCGGCCGGACCAGTGGATGTGCGTGATCTTCCAGCCATCAGCCGTCCGGGTGAGCAGCATGGTTTCGGTCATCACTTCGACCGCCGATGCGCCGCTCGGTTGACGCAGGGTGGTTTCGCTGACGACCCAGCCGAGGTTGGCGCCGGCCTTGACGTCGCGGCGCAGCAGTTCGCGCTGGACGGTACCCAGCGCGGCCGCATCGCCTTTCGCCGCGCCGTTGATGTAAGTGTCGCGATCGCCGAGCACGAGGCCGTTGGCCAGCACCACAGCATCTGGCGTCATCAGCTGGCGCGCGGCGTCGAGCCGTCCACCTGCCAGCGCGGTCAGGAAGGCATCGACCACCTGCACCGCTTCATTGGCGGCGGGTGAGCGCTGCGCAGCATCGGCCTGCGCGGCCGGACTGGGCACCGACGGCTCGGGCGATTTTGCGTAGGCAGTTCCGGCGACGACGGAGGCCAGGACGAGGGATGAGGCGAGAAGCAGCTGACGCATGCGGGGGTACCGGTCAGTGGGGGGAGCGTCATTGGCGCGTGTTTCGCATGGCCGCGCCCCCCCCACGCCCGGGGGTGTCGGCGGCCGGGGTTGGCTGCAATGTCGGCCCCCGTTGGCGCAATGGCCCAACGCTGGTTCGGCCGTCGCCGATTCATCCTTTTTCGGGGAATTTTTTTTCGTGAATACCGCTCGTCGTCACAACAAGACTCCGGTCCGCGCGACCCTCACCGCGGCCGTACTGCTGGCCATGGCAGCGCCAGCTGCCTTCGCAACGGACTGCGCCGGTACCCTCCCGGAACAGACCCAGTGCTCCGGCGCCACCGCGACCGGCGCCTTCGCTACCGCCGTTGGCTACCTGGCCACGGCGAGCGGCAACAACAGCTCCGCTTTCGGCAACAACGCCCGCGGCCTCGGCAGCAACAGCACCGCCATCGGCAACAACACGACCGCCGGCAGCGCGACCGCCGCCAACGCCACCGCCGTGGGTAACGGCGCCAGCGCCACGGGCCTCAACAGCTCGGCCTTCGGCAACCTGGCCAACGCCAGCGGCGCCTACAGCTCAGCCGTCGGCTCCAACGCCACCGCCAGCAACAGCAACGCCTCCGCCTTCGGCAAGAGCGCCACTGCCTCCGGCAGCAACGCCACCGCACTCGGCACCAGCTCCACCGCTTCCGGCAGCTTGTCCACCGCTGTCGGGCGCTTCGCCACCGTCACCGGCGCCAGCAGCACCGCCGTCGGCGAGCGCTCCACGGCCGCCGGCAACAACGCCATCGCCCTCGGCGACCGCGCCAACGCGGCCGGCCTCTGGAGCAGCGCGATCGGCACGCAAGCCAAGGCCACGGGCGCCTATGGCACCGCCGTGGGCGCGATCGCGAAGGCGTCGGGCCAAATGTCCACGGCCATCGGCGTCGCCACGGAAGCGACCGGGCAGTACGCCGTCGCGATGGGCACCGATTCGCATGCCATGCAGAAGAACGCCCTCGCGATCGGTTCGTATGCCCGCGCGCTGAACACTTACGCCATCGCCATGGGCACCGGTGCGTACTCCACGGGTGCCTTCTCGATGTCGATCGGCAACGAGGCGTTCGCCAACGGCTTCGACGCGACTGCCATTGGCTACAGCGCCGGCGGTATCGGCGACGAGTCCATTGCCGTGGGTTCCTACTCGTGGGCGTCGGGCAAGAATGGCATCGCGATCGGCCTGCTGGCCACCGCGGCCGAGGACTACACCACGGGCGTCGGTGCGTTTGCCAACGCATACAGCTTCGGCAGCACCGCGGTTGGCACCTACTCCAATGCGTTCGGCGTCCTCAGCAACGCCACCGGCGCCTATGCCTGGACGGCCGGCGACTTCGCCAGCGCCACCGGCGCCTACAGCACGGCCCTGGGCAAGATGAGCGTCGCCGACGGCACGTACTCCGAGGCGCGCGGCCACAACAGCGTCGCCGTCGGTTCCTACAGCACCGCGATCGCCGACTTCAGCACGGCCATCGGCTCGCTGGCCGTCGCCGGCGGCACTTCGAGTGCCGCGCTCGGCGACACCGCAGCCGCGCTAGGCGACTACAGCAGCGCGGTCGGCGCCTACAGCTACGCCGTCGGCGTCGGCAGCAACGCGACCGGCTACTACGCCACCGCTGCAGCCGACGGCGCCTCGGCGATCGGCATGAACAGCAATGCCATCGGCAAGGACAGCGTCGCTCTGGGCTCGTTCTCGGTCGCAGACCGCGACAACACGATCTCGGTCGGTGCCTCCGGTGCCGAGCGCCAGATCACCAACGTCGCTGCCGGTACGCAGAACACCGACGCGGTCAACGTCGGCCAGCTCAACAACACGCTCGTCGCGATCGGCGCCAGCAGCGTCGCCCAGCTCAACACCGTCGCGGCGGCCTTCGGCGGCGGCGCCTCGATCGACGTCAACGGCCTGCTGGGCATGCCCAACTACGTCATCCAGGGCAGCAGCTACTTCAATGTCGGCGACGCGTTCAGTGCGCTGGACTCCTCGTTCGGCAACCTCAGCTCCGCGTTCACCAGCCTGACCGATCGCGTGAACACCCTCGAGCACACCCCGGGCCTCGGCCTGCCGGTGGGCGACGGCGCCGGCTTCGCCCTGGGCGAAGGCGCCCATGCGCAGGACGTACGCGATACCGCCATCGGCCACGGCGCAACGGTAGATGCCGACGGCAGCGTCGCGGTCGGTGCCAACAGCTTCGTTGACGCCGCCGCAACCAACGCCGTCGCCATCGGTGCCGACACCAGCGTCACCGCGGCCAGCGGTACCGCCCTCGGCCAGGCCGCTTCGGTCACGGCCAATGGCGCCGTCGCCCTCGGTCAGGGTTCGGTCGCCAACCAGGCCAACACCGTGTCGGTCGGCTCGGCAACCAACCAGCGCCGCGTCACCAACGTCGCCGCCGGCACTGCCGCGACCGACGCCGCCAACGTTGGCCAGGTGCAGGCCGGTAATGCGCAGACGCTGGCTTCGGCCAACGCCTACACCGACACCACGGCGACGCAGACGCTGACCCGCGCCAACACCTACACCGACACCAAGCTGCAGACGCTGAACGACCAGTTCACCAACCTCAGCACCGACATCGGCATGCGCCTGAGTGAGCAGGACGAGCGCATCG
>DATDBD010000326.1:0-11005 GCA_036525015.1 Lysobacter sp. | reverse complement strand
TCCCTGGTGATAATAGCTGTGTGGAACCACCCGATCCCTTCCCGAACTCGGAAGTGAAACGCACACGCGCCGATGGTAGTGTGGCCTAAGCCATGCAAGAGTAGGTCATCGCCAGGGGCTTTATCCCCAAAACCCCAGCTCTCACGAGCTGGGGTTTTGTCTTTGTGCGGCCTGATAATCGATGCGGCCGCCGCGGTCATGTCTGAATGCCGCGGGCCATCTGGCGGGCGGGTTTCTTTTGCTCGTATCGATGCGCCATTCCCGATAACCGTGCGTTATCTCCCGCAAGATTCTCGGAGTCGTGGGCCCCGGGGCTCTGATAATCCAGGCTGGCGCGCGTGCCATATTCCAGACCACCGCTGAGGTCGGATTGAGCAATATAAATCTGCTGTCGAAGAGGGCGCGCTCCGGAGCCCCGCCGATTTGATAGCTCACGGGTGGGCCAAGCGCGCAATCCCGCCCGGAGCCCCGGCAACGAGAGCTTCCAGTGATACTGATTAGGCATAGGGAGACTGGCCCGCGGTGACACAGGCGGTTGTGTGACAGGCCGAGAGCGACCGTTCCCTGGGGCGGCCCCGCTAGAGCTCGCCAGGGCCTTCACAGATCCCGCGTCGCCGCCGCACGGCCTTTCCGGACCGGCTAGTTGGCGCCAGCGGATCTTCTTTGTGCCGGCGAGACCCGTCGGCTCAAGGGAACCTGGGATCTGGAGTTGGATGCGACGACGGATCGCACCGGCGCTGCGGACGCAGGTCGATGACCACTACACCTCGCGATCCACTGGTGGAAGGCTCAGAGGACGGTCGGCGGTTCCCCGCCCACAATCACGACATCCGCCGGTCGGCGTGCGAACAGGCCAACGCTGACTACGCCCGGGATCTGGTTGATCGCCTGCTCCAGTCCGACCGGGTCGACGATCGACAGGCCATGGATGTCGAGGATGACGTTGCCGTTGTCGGTGACGACGCCGTGGCCGTCGGCATCCTGTCGCCATACCGGCTGCGCGCGCGTCATGCCCTGGATCTCGCGTGCGACCAGGCTGCGTGCCATGGGAATGACTTCGACCGGCAGCGGAAACCTGCCGAGCACGTCGACACGCTTGCTCGGGTCGATGATGCAGACGAACTTCTCACTGGCCTCGGCGATGATCTTTTCGCGGGTCAGTGCGGCGCCGCCGCCCTTGATCAGGCGCTTGAGCGGATCGCATTCGTCGGCGCCATCGACATACAGCGAAAGAGGTCCGGTGGCGTTGAGGTCGAGCACCTCGATGCCGTGGCCACGCAGGCGCTGCGTGCTCTGTTCCGAGCTGGACACGACGCCCTTGATGCGGTCCTGGATACGGGCCAGCGCGTCGATGAAATACGCGACGGTCGAGCCGGTGCCGACGCCGACGATCATGCCGTCCTCGACATACTCGGTGGCCTTTTCGCCGGCCAGGCGCTTGGCTTCGCTCATGGGTTATTCGATGTCATTCAAGGGAGAGGAGGTACTTCCACTGCGCCGCCGTCACCGGAAACACGGAAAGCCGATTGCCGCGACGAGTCAGCGCGAATTCCTCGCCGAGCCGGTCGGCGTGCTGCTTGATCTCGTCCAGCGAAATCGTCCGCCCCAGCTTGCGATCGAAGGCGATATCGACCAGGAACCAGCGCGGCTCTTCCTGCGAGCTTTTCGGATCGTAATAGTCGGACTTGGGATCGAACTGGGTCGCGTCCGGATAGGCCTTGCTGGCGACGGTGGCGGTGCCGACGAGGCCGGGCACGGCGGTATTGGAATGGTAGAACAGCACCCCGTCGCCGACCTGCATGCCATCGCGCATGAAGTTACGCGCCTGGTAATTGCGCACGCCGTTCCATGGCTCGGTGCCGACGCGCTGCAGGTCGTCGATGGAGAAGGCGTCCGGTTCGGACTTCATCAGCCAGTAGCGGCGGCGTGCGCTCATGGGGGCAGTATCAAGCGGTTTCGGATGCGACATTGTAGGTCGCCGATTCGGTGCACACCGCGTCGAGGGCGACATCCCAGTCGGCGCGCTCCAGCGCATCCACGCGTTGGACTTCGAAGGCGGCCCCTACCAGCCATGGCGGTGCGGCCGTTTGTTGGCGGAACGCGAAGCTGCGGTCGTACCAGCCGCCGCCCATGCCGAGCCTGTGGCAGGAGCGGTCGAAGCCCACCAAGGGCGCGACGACCAGGCTCATCTGCCCGGCGTCGAGCAGGGCATCGGCGGAGAGATCAGGTTCGGGGATGCCGTGCCGATTGCTGACCAGCGGGTCGCCCGGACGCCATGGGGCGAAGCGGAGCTGGCCATCCTCATGTAGGACCGGTAGGCAGTACACGCATTCACGCGGTAGCCGCAGTTGCCACACGTGCAGGGCGATCTCGCCGTCCATCGCCCAGTAGCCGGCGACATAGCCCGATGCAGGTGCAAACGGTAATGCCAGCAGCCGATGCGCCAGGCGCTCGGCGCCGGCGATACGTTCGCTTGCAGGCAAGGCACGGCGGCGGTTGCGGAGTTCGCGGCGCAGTGCCGCGCGGTCAGCCGTCATGCGGCGCGGATCCCTGTTGTGAACTCGTTGTTGTGAAACCGGCGCGCGCGATGGCCGCCGCATGGACAAAAAAGAACAGGCGCGAAGTCGCGCCCGATCTTGGTTGGAGCCGCAGGATAATGCAGCCCCGGAATGGGAAGTCCTCCGCCAATGGCGATGCTTGCGAAACGACCTTGAACCCGGGGTTCAAGTGGGGACGCTTGGATGCCGTCGGGCTTCCCGCTACAAGGCGGACCTGCACTCCGGGCTTCCGCCGCACCCCCGTGGTCGTCAATAAGGGACAAGGCGAATGTTTGCGCAAGCTGTCGTGCACAGCAGAGGACGTGGAAGAAGTATAGCGCGGGAGTCGGGTAGGGCGTGGCCGCTCGTCGGCACGAAAAAGGCCAGGTTCAGCGGGCCTGGCGTCAGCGCGCAGTGGCGTCGAACAAATCGTCGAGACGGCGGCGCAAGTCGTTGAGCGTGCGAGAAAGTTCGCGATCGCGGCCTTCGCCATCGCCGCGCACCTGCTGCAATTCATGTGCAAGATTGAGCGCGGCCAACACAGCGACGCGATCGATTGCCGCCATGCGGTTGCTGCCACGGATCTCGCGCATCTTCAGGTCGAGCAGCTTGGCGGCGGCCAGCAGGCTGTCGCGTTCGTCGGGCTCGCAGCCCACCGTGTACTCGCGATCGAGCACGCGGATGTTGACCGGTTCGCTGGTGGAACTCATGGCGTGGAACTCACGTGTGCTGCTCCAGCGATTTCAATCGGGCGATCATCGCCTCCACGCGCATGCGCGCCTGTTCGTTCTTCGCCAGCAAGGACGAGCGTTCGCCGATCAGTTGCTCCTGCTGCTGGCGCAGGCTGCGGTTCTCGTCGCTGAGACGACGCGTCCGCTCGGCCAGCTCTTCGAGGCGGGCGGTCAGCGACTGCAGTTCGGCGATGAGCTCGGCACGGTCCATGGCGGCACGATAGCAGGGCGCGCGGGCCGGTCAAGGACGCCCGCTCAGGGGGCCGCCCCGGCGGTGCTGAGGGCATTGGGGGTCCAGGTGCGAATGAAGGCGAAGCAGTGCTGCGCTTCCAACGGTCTGGCCAGCCAGTAGCCCTGGATCTCGTCGCAGCCGTGTTCGCGCAGGAACCGCATCTGGTCGACGGTCTCCACGCCTTCAGCGACCACGGTCAGGCCGAGTGAGCGGGCCATGGTGATGACCGTGCTGGTGATGGCTTCGTCTTCGGGATCGTGGGTCAGGTCGCCAATGAATTCTTTGTCGATCTTGAGCGTGTTGATCGGCAGGCGCTTGAGATAGGCGAGAGAAGAGTAGCCCGTGCCGAAATCGTCGATGGCCAGCCCCACGCCGATCGAGCGCAGCGCCTGCAGCGTGGCCGAGGTCTGCTCCGCGTTGGCCATGACCACGCTCTCGGTCAACTCCAACTGCAACTGCTCGGCAGGCACGCCGCTTTCGATGAGGGTGCGCGCGACCGTCTTGGGCAGGTTGCCGCGCAACAGTTGCAGCGCCGAGACGTTCACCGCCATGGTCAGCTGGTCCAGGCCGTTATGGCGCCAGCGCTTGAGCACGCTGCAGGCTTCGCGCAGCGCCCATTCGCCGATTTCCAGGATCAGGCCGCTCTCCTCGGCCAGCGGGATGAACTGCACCGGCGATATCTCGCCATGTTCCGGACTGTGCCAGCGCAGCAGAGCCTCAACACCGGTGATGCGCGAAGTCGCCAGCGACAGCTTGGGTTGGAACACCAGGCGCAACTCGCCGCGATCGAGCACCTTGCGCAGCGCCGCCGAGATGGTCGCGCGGCGGCGGATCTCGATGTCCATCGCTTCGTTGTAGCGCATGTACGTGCGACGCCCCGCGGCCTTGGCCTGGTACATCGCGGTGTCGGCGTGCTTGAGCAGGTCGGTCGGGACCTGGGCGTGCTCGGGGTACAGGCTGATGCCGATCGAGGGCGAGATGGAAACGTCCTGTCGCTCGTCGATCTCCAGCGGGTCCTCGAACGCCAGCAGCAGCTCGCGCGCGATCCGCTCGGCTTCGTCGGGGCTCTTCAGGTTCTCGAGCACGACGGTGAACTCGTCGCCGCCGAGTCGCGCGACGGTGTGCTCGTTGCCCACGGCGTTAAGCAGTCGCGCGGCGGTGGCGCGCAGGATGCGGTCGCCGGCGGCGTGGCCGAGCGAGTCGTTGATGTCCTTGAAGCGGTCCAGGTCGAGGAACAGCACCGCGATGTGCGTGCCCTGCCGGCGCGCACGCACGATGGCGCGCGACAGCCGCTCCGACAACAGCGTGCGGTTGGGCAGGCTGGTCAGCGTGTCGTAGTTGGCCAGGTAGCGTAGTTCCTGCTCGGCGCGCTTCTGGTCGGTGATGTCGGTGAGCACAGCGACGTAATGGCTGCGCTGGCCTGTGGCGTCCTGCACGGCGCTGCCCTGCAGCCAGCACAGGAACTCGTTGCCGTCCTTGCGCTGTTGCCAGATCTCGCCCGACCACCGCCCGGTGCGCTCCAATTCGCTGCGCATGTGCCGGTAGAACTCCGAGTCGTGCTGCATGCTGTCGATCAGGCTCGCGGAGCGGCCGATGACCTCAGTGTCGCTGTAGCCAGTCATGCGGGTAAAGGCGGGGTTGACCGACACAAACATGAAGTCGCGGTCGACCACGCATACCGCTTCCGCCATGCTGCGCAACACTTCGCTGGAGATGCGGCGCTCACGCTCGGCGCTGCGACTGGCGGTGATATCCCGGGCGGTACCGGCCACGCGCTTGGCCCGGCCGGCACTGTCGCGCTCGACCACGCGGCCCCGCGCGCGCACCCAGTTCCAGCCGCCCGTGGCGACATTGCGGATGCGGTGTTCGGAAAGGAACAGCGCCGCGTCGCCGCGCAGGTGCTGGCGCAGCAATTCGCGCACGCGCGGCAGGTCGTCGTGGTGTATCTCGTGCTCGTCCTCGATGTAGGTCTGCACGCCAATGTCAGGGGCCTGGCCGCTCGCATCGTCGACGCGCATGCGGTGAAGTTCGCCGCGGACGAGGTCGTAATCCCAGAACTGTTCGCCCGATGCCCACAGTGCGAGTTTCAGGCGTTCCTCGCGTTCGCGGATCTGCTCGAAGTAGCCGCGCTCACGCTCGCGTCGCTGGTGCCAACGCCAGCTGGAGGTCGCGCCCAATCCCAGCAATATCAGCGCGGCGGCCGTGAGCGCCAGCGGATGGCGCCACAGCGGCGGTGCGACGAATACCGGGATCTGCAGCTCCTGCGGGTTCCACACGCCATCGCGGTTGGTCGCTTGCGCGCGCAGCGTGTAGCGACCCGGCGGCAGCCCGGTATAGGAGATGTCCTGTTGCGCGCCATTGTCGACCCAGCCCTGGTCGAACCCGTCCATGCGATAGCGATAACGGATGTTGGCGGTGGGCGCGAAATCGAGCGCGCCGATGCGCAGGCGCAACAGGTCCGATCCGTCGGGTACATCGAGGCGGGTCGGATCCCAGAGCACGCCGGCGTCGAAGGCATCGTCCGCCCCGACGCGTGCGGACAGCAGCCGCACCGGCGGCGTGTAGCGGGAGTCGGCCATGCGCCGCGGATCGAACAGGTTGATGCCGCGCACGCCTCCCAGCACGACTCGGCCATCGCTCAGGTACGCGACCGCTCCACCGTTGAATTCCAGGTCCTGCAGGCCGTCGGCGAGGCCGTAGGCGCGGGCCTGGTCGGTGTCGCTGTCGAAACGCAGTATCCCCGCATCCGTACCGAGCCAAAGCCGGCCGCTGGGCGCCTCGGCGATCGAGAACACCACCGGCACCGGTCGGCCGCGCAGGGCTTCGCTGAGCGGATGGGCAAAGTGGATCTGCTCGCCGGGGACTTCGATCACGCGGCTCAATCCGGCGTGCGTGCCTATCCATATCGCGCCGTCGCTGGCGATGTGCACGGCGCGCACGCGGTTGCCGGCCAAGCTGTTGGCGACATCGCTGCGATGACGGAAGTGGCGCAGTTGGCCGGTGGCGGGATCGAGCAGGTCGAGGCCATCGCTGGTACCCATCCAGATTCGCCCGCGCCGGTCCTGCGCGATGGCGTGTACGGTCGGATGGCTCAGGCCGCTGGGCTGGCCCTCGCGATAGGCGTAGCGCTGCACATGGCCGTTGCGCGGGTCGTAACGCAACGCGCCGAGATTGGTCGTACCGAGCCACAGCACGCCATCGCGATCCTGCGCAATCGTGCGCAGGTTGGCATCGCGGTACTCGCCCAGATCGACCTTGTCGGACCGGCGCGTCCGCGGGTCGTAGTGGATCAGTCCGTTGCTGGTGGCGACCCAAAGCTGGCCGTCCCCGGCGGGCGCGAAACCCACGACGCGATGCTGCGGCGGCATCGCCAGCGACGCACTGGCATCCTCGAAACGATCCTGATCGAGCTGGTAGCGCAACAGGCGACCGTTGTCGGTGCCCAGCCAGAGGGCGCCCTGGTCGTCCTGGATGGCGGCCCGGACGCTGTCGTCCGCGGCCGGATTGCGGTTGCGGCCGCTGTCGAGGTCGAAGACGTAGCGGAAGCGACTGCCGCGGGGATCGGTGATCGAAATGCCGCGGAACTGCCCGCCCACCCACAACATTCCGCTGCGATCGATCAGCAGGCTGCCGATCGATTCGTCGGGCAAGGTGGCGTCGACACCGGCTTCTTCGCGCACCGGCTCGCCGCGGCCGGTCGCCGGGTCGTAGCGAAGCAATCCTTCGCCCGCGATCGCCAGCCACAGGCGGCCGTCCTGCGCCTCGGCCAGGGCGCGCACATCGAATGCGCCGGCCTCGTCGTCGCTCGGCCATACGCGGATCAGGGTGCGGCGGTCGCTGTGCAGGCGGTACAGGCCATCGTGGCGACCGATCCACAACTGCCCGCGATGATCCTGTCGGAGGCTGCGCGCCGGTTCGGCCGGCCCCACGCGGTCGGCGATACCGTTGGGCGCTATGCGGTAGAGGCCGGCATTGCTGGCGAACCAGATCGTGCCGTCGCGTGCGGCCAGCAGGTTCTGCCAGGGCGCTTCGCGGGTGGTCTGCGGGTTGAGCCTGACCACCAGCGTGCGCCGGCCGGAGGCCGCGTCGAGTCGCTCCAAACCGGCGACGGTCCCGACCCAGAGGGCGCCTCGGGACGGCAGCACCGCCATCACCTGGCGGTTGGCATGCTCGCCGTCGGTGATGCTGTAGCGGCGGATCTTGCCGTTGCGAAGGTCCAGGCGGGCGACGTACTCGGAGTAGGTCCCGATCCACAGTGCCTGGTCGCCTTCCACGGCCAGCGCGGTCACGAAGCTGTCCGGGAGGGTTCCCGGATCGCGCGGGTCATGGCGGAAGGCGACGTAGCGCTGGCCGTCGTAACGGTGCAGGCCACCCTGCGTGCCCACCCACACGAACCCTTGCCGGTCCTGCGCCAGCGCCGTCACCGTGTTCTGCGTCAGCCCGCGATCGCTACCCAGCCGGGTGAAATAGAAATCGCGCGTGGCCGCATCCGCCCGCGGGGCAATGCCCGCAGCGATCAGGATCAGGCCCAGAAGGCCTATGGCGGAAAGGGCAGGGAAATACCGGCGCACAGCGTGCAGTGTAGGCAGGCGCTCCCATCAGCAACAAGCTCGAAAGCCCGACCCGTTGCTACACTGCTGTATCCCCCCATTAGCCGCTTTGCGCCCGCCCGTGTCCAAGACCGACGCTATGCCTGCCGAACTCCCCGCCCTATCCGCGATCGACGCCGAAAGCCGGCGATTGGAGCTGGCGACTTCGCCCTTCGAACTCCATGGGGCGCTTTGCGGCTGGCTGGCGGGAGGGGGGGCTTCGGTACGTGAATGGCCCGCCAAGGTGCTGGCTGACGACGCGATCGCCGCACCGGCCGAAGGCGGCGCGCTGGATGAACTGCGCCTGGCCAGCGCCTCGCAACTGGACGATCGCAGTTTCGACTTCGCCCTGCTTCTTCCCGATACCGAGGCTTCGCTGGCCGAGCGCAGCGGTGCCCTGTTCGAGTGGTGCCGGGGCTTTCTCGGCGCCTTCGGCCTGGCGGCCGGCAACCGGCAGAAGCTCTCCGAGGAGGGGCAGGAAGCCCTGGCCGACCTTGCCAGGCTGGCTGCCGCGCAGCCGCAGGACGAGGGCGACGAGGACGATGAAGAGGCGCTGGTGGAGATCGAGGAGTTCGTGCGCGTGGCGGTGCTGCTGCTGCACGGCGACTGCGTGCTCGCCGCGCAGCATCGCCAGCGCCTGAACTGACGGTCGGGCCTTCAAGCGATCGATCAGTCCCGCTTGGACGGGAAATCCGAGCAAGAGCACACCGGCCAGCCCCATGACCAAACCCCTCACGACCCCCGCCAAGGCGTACGCACGCAGACGCAAGCAGCTGATGCGCATGACCGGGGATGACGCGATCCTGGTGTTGCCCGCCGCCATCGAGCGCATCCGCAGCCGCGATACGCATTACCCGTACCGGCAGGATTCGGACCTGCTGTATCTCACGGGATTCCCCGAGCCGGAGGCCGTGCTGGTGCTGGTACCGGGCCGCAGGCACGGCGAGGTGATCCTGTTCTGCCGCGAGCGCGATCCCGAGCGTGAGGGCTGGGATGGCCCGCGCTTCGGTCCGGAAGGTGCAATCGAGGCGTTCGGTCTGGACGATGCCTATCCGATCACCGATCTGGACGACATCCTGCCGGGCCTTCTGGAAGGCCGCTCGCGCGTGTACTACCACTTCGGGCGCGACCAGGAGTTCGACCTCAAGCTGATTGGCTGGCTCAACCGGGTGCGCGCGATGGTGCGACAGGGCGCGCAGCCGCCGCATGAATTCCTCGAACTGGGGCACCTGCTCGACGAGCTGCGCCTGTTCAAGGACCGCGACGAAATCAAGCTGATGCAGCGTGCCGCCGATATCAGCGTGATGGCGCACCGCGCCGCGATGCGCGTGGTGCGTCCCGGCATCCGCGAGTACGAACTGCAGGCGGAGCTCGAACGTGTGTTCCGCCAGCACGATGCCGAACCCGCGTACAACAGCATCGTCGGCGCGGGAAGCAATGCCTGCGTGCTGCATTACCGCTCCAACAGCGCGCAGGTACTGGACGGCGACCTGGTCCTGGTCGATGCCGGTGCGGAATACCGCGGCTATGCGTCGGACATCACCCGCACGTTTCCCGTCAACGGCCGCTTCAGCAAGGAGCAGCGCGCGCTCCACGACCTCGTCGGTGCGGCACAGGCCGCCGCGCTGGCGCAGGCGCGCCCCGGCGTCGCTTACGAGGCCGGCCATGTCGCCGCCGTCGAGACGCTGACCGAGGGGCTGCTCAAGCTGGGCCTGCTCAAGGGGCGCCTGGAGAAAAACCTGTCCGACGGCAGCTACAAGCGCTTCTACCGGCACAAGACCGGTCATTGGCTGGGACTGGATGTCCACGACGTCGGCGAGTACCGCATCGATGGCGAATCACGCCTGCTCGAGCCGGGCATGGTGTTCACGATCGAACCGGGCCTCTATGTGTCCGAGAACGACGAGACCGTCGATGTGAAGTGGCGAGGCATCGGCATCCGCACCGAGGACGACGTGCAGGTGACCCGCGACGGCTGCGCGGTCCTGACCGATGCGCTGGCCCGCAGCGCCGAGGAAATCGAGGACTACATGGCCTCTGGCGCCTAAGCGAGGCCCGACCACCGAGCATGCCGTGTCGGCATGCTCGGTACAGGGTCACGCCACTTCGGCGAAACCTTCGCGGGTCAGGTTGAGCGGCGCCGCTTCGGTGCAGACCACATCGTCCTCGATGCGGATGCCGCCGAATGGCTTGAACGCGTCCACACGCGCCCAGTTGACGCTGTCGCCGTGGCCGTTCTTCTTCACCTCGTCGAGCAGCATGTCGATGAAGTAGACGCCCGGCTCGATGGTGACGACCATCCCCGGTTCCAGAGCGCGGGTCAGTCGCAGGTAAGGGTGTCCGTCGGGCTTGGCGATGGTTCCGCCCTCGTCGGATGCGGCGAAGCCCGCGACTTCATGCACCTGCAGGCCGATGCCGTGGCCAATGCCATGCGGGAAGAACGCGCTGCTGACGCCGGTCGCGAGCGCGGTCTCCGGCGAGACCTTGATGACGCCGAAGTTCCACAGGATGCCCGCCAGCGCCAGGTGTGCGTCGACATGGATCTGCTTGTAGTCGACGCCGGCGCGGACCTGGTCGCACATACGAAGCTGCGCCGCGTCGACCGCGTCGATCATTGCTTGGAATTCCTGGCCGGCATCCAGCGCGTAGGTGCGCGTGATGTCGCAGGCGTAGCCGTGGTGGCTGGCACCGGCATCGATAAGGAAGCTGCGCACCTGCCTGGGCGGCACCACGTCGCGTTCGGTGTAGTGCAGCACCGCGCTGTGCTCGTTGAGCGCGATGATGTTGTTGTACGGCAGCTCGGCCAAGTCCTGGCCGGCAGCCTGGCAGTAGACCAGGTGGATGCCGAACTCGCTGGCGCCGGCGCGGAACGCGCGCTCGGCGGCACGGTGCGCGCGCACGCCGCGGCGGGTGGCC
>DATDBD010000325.1:0-20559 GCA_036525015.1 Lysobacter sp. | reverse complement strand
CATCCCACCTCGCCGCTGCAGACGCTGCGCTGCCTGCGCGAACTGTGGCAGGGCGACAGCGCCGACGCGCAGCGCGTGCGCAAGGGCATCGCCGAAACCCGTGCCGGATTGCCGCGCAGCGGACTGCCGGTAGTGGTGATCCACGGTGCCGACGACGGCCTGGTACCGATGGCCTTCAGCAGCGCGCCGTACGTCAGGCAGGCGAAGGCGGGTGGGCGCGACGTGCGTTACTGGCAGGTGCGCAACGCCCAGCATTTCGACGCATTCCTCGGGCTGCCCGATTACGGCGCGCGTTATCTGCCGTTGCTGCCGTATGTGTACGAGGCGCTGGATCGGGTCGACGCGCATCTGGACGGATCCGGAGCGCTGCCGGTCGATGCGGTGATCGCCACCAAGCCGCGTGGGGTGGAGGCATTGCAGCTGGGCAATCTGGCGATGCCGGGGCGTTGACGGTTCGGCGCTGCGGGCTGCCCTCGCCCCAGGCCCTCTCCCGCAGGCGGGAGAAGGGCTAAACTCTCGTGGACGGGGAGCAATCGCTCCCCTGTGTCGCCGAAGCGCGACGCAGCCCCCAGATCACCAAGACCCTCTTGCCGGGTTAACGTCACGTTTGGCAGGCTGTCGCACTCGACGGACCCGGAGCGCCGCATGTCACGCCACTTCTCGATGCTGCGCGGCTTCCACCTTGCCGACTGGTTCACCCTGGGCAACGCCTTCTGTGGCACCGGCGCGATCTTCGCGGCGATGCGCTTCCTCCAGGACGGGGTGGTGCGCGACCTGTTGATCGGCATGGCGCTGATCCCGTTGGCCTTCATCTTCGATGCGCTCGACGGTCGCGTGGCGCGCTGGCGCAAATCCGCCTCCACGCTCGGTCGCGAACTGGACTCGCTCGCCGACATCATCTCCTTCGGCGTCGCTCCGGCAGCGCTGGCCTACGCCTGCGGCCTGCAGGGCGGCTGGGACTGGGTGGTGCTGAGCTACTTCGTCGGTTGCGGCGTCAGCCGCCTGGCGCGCTACAACGTGACCGCCGAGCAGCTCTCCGGCGGCGACGACAAGGTCAAGTACTTCGAAGGCACGCCGATCCCGACCAGCCTGGTGCTGGTGGTGGCGCTGGCCATCGCCGCCTGGCAGGGCGCGATCGGCGACCAGCTCTGGTTCGGCATGGTCAAACTCGGCCCATGGCAGTTCCATCCGCTGGTGCTGATGTTCGCGCTGTCAGGCTCGCTGATGATCAGCAAGACACTGCACGTTCCCAAGCCCTGATCGGGCCGCCCGCGGCCGTCGCGGCGCCGCAACACCAGGTTGGTACCATGGCGCCATCTAGTGGAGGCTGCGATGGCGAATCAGGGAATGGACGATTTCGAGGCCTGGACCCGGCGTTACTGGAACGCCTGGGGCGAGGCGCTGCGCGCGGCACCGATGGCGACGCCAACCCCATCCACCGGCGTCCCCGGGTGGAGCGAGGCGATGAAGTGGTGGTCGCAATTGGCCCAGGGCGGGGCACAGGGCGTGCCGGGCCTGGGCAACGAGGCGGTATCGCGATTCACGGCCCAGGCGCAGGGCTGGTTCGGTCAGATGCAGAAACTGGCGGCGCAGTTCGCTGGCCAGAACGCCAGCGCGGCCGACATCGCGTCGGCCTGGAAAAAGGCGCTCGGTGGCGACGGCGCCAATCCGTTCGCCGACATGCTGGGCACGATGCCCGGCAGCGCACAGACCGATCCGTCGCAATGGCTCGAGCAACTCGCTCCGTGGCTGCAGCAGTGGCAACAACAAGGACTGCAACAGGGACGCTCCTGGCTGGGCCTGCCGGCATTCGGTTTCGCCCGTGAGCACCAGGAACGCTGGCAGCAACTGGCACAGGCGCAAATGGACCTGCAACAGCAGAGCCAGGCTTACCAGACGCTGCTGGCCGAAGCCGCGAAGGACGCATTCGTCCGTTTCGAGCGCAAGCTGTCCGGGCGTAGCGAGCCGGGACGTCAGCTCGAATCGGTGCGTGCGCTGTTCGACCTGTGGATCGATGCCGCCGAGGAGGCGTATGCGGACGTCGCGTTGTCGCCACGCTTCCGCGATGCCTATGCGGCGCTGGTGAACGCTCAGATGACGCTGCGCGCGCGCGTGCAGAAGGAGATCGAGCAAACCAGCGCGCAGTTGGGCATGCCCACCCGCACCGAGATCGACTCGGCGCACCTGAAGATCGTCCAGCTCGAACGCGAACTCAGACGCCTGCGCGATGCCATGCAGGCCACCGACGCGCGCAAGGAAAGCGCATCGGCGTCCCGACCTGAGCCAAGGGCGGAACGGCCGCAGGCGACGCGTCCGTCGAACAAGGCTTCGGCGCGCCCGGCGTCGAAGACTGCGACGAAACCGGTGCCCCCGGCTTCGCGCAAGACCGCCAAGCCTGTGAAGGGGAAGCGCTGAATGGACGGATTCAATCCGCAAGGCCCGCTGGCCTTCACTGTCGAATCGCTGGCGCAGGAATCGATGCGCTTCCAGGCCAAGCTGCGCGCCGGGCTGGACACATTGCGCCAGGTCGAGGACGTCGATTACGGCGCGACCACGCGCGAGGAAGTCTGGCGCGACGGCAAGACCGTGATGTATCGCTTCCGCGGCGACCGCGCCGCGACCGCGCGCGTGCCGCTGCTGATCGTCTATGCGCTGGTCAATCGACCCTACATGGTCGACCTGCAGGCGGACAAATCGATCGTGCGCGGCCTGCTGGAGCGGGGCGAGGACGTCTACATCCTCGACTGGGGCTATCCCGACCGCTCCGACCGCTACCTCGAACTGGAGGACTACATCCAGCGTTACATCGGCGGCGCGGTCGACCACCTTCGCCACGAATATCGGCTGGATGCGGTCAACGTGCTCGGCATCTGCCAGGGCGGCGCGTTCTCGCTGTGCTACAGCGCGCTGAATCCGGGCAAGGTCCACAACCTGATCACGATGGTCACGCCGGTGGATTTCCACACCGGCGACAACATGCTGGCCAACTGGACGCGCGGCCTGGACGTGGACCTGTTCGTCGATACGCTCGGCAACGTGCCGGCCGACGTGATGAACTGGTGCTACCTGACGCTGAAACCGTGGCGGCTGTTCGTGCAGAAGTACGTCGGGCTGGTCGACCTGCTCGACGATCGCAAGGCGCTGGAGGATTTCCTGCGCATGGAGAAGTGGATATTCGATTCGCCCGACCAGGTCGGCGAGGCGTTCCGCCAGTTCGTCAAGCAGTTCTACCAGGGCAACGGTTTCGTCAAGGGCGGCATCGATATCGGCGGGCGTGCGGTCGACCTGCGCAATATCGACATGCCGGTGCTCAACATCTATGCCGAGCAGGACCATCTGGTGCCACCGGATGCTTCGCGCGCTCTGGCCGACCTGGTCGGCACCGACGACTACAGCGAACTGTCGTTCAAGGGCGGGCACATCGGCATCTACGTGTCCAGCCGCGCCCAGCGGGAAGTGCCGGCTGCGATCCATGACTGGCTGACGCAGCGCGCGCGATAACTCGTGGGCTGCGCTCGTCCCTGAGCCTGCATCCCCGCCTTCGCGGGGATCCAGGGCGACAGTGCGTCACGACTCGGCATTCGCGCACGAAAGCCGTCGGCAGGAAGTGTCAGAATTCCTCATCCCCCAGCGGAAGTTCCCCTGTGCCCAAGTTCTTCCTGGCGTTCTGCCTCGCCCTGCTCATCGCCTGCACTTCCGCGCCGGCGGCGCCCGTCGATACGAGTTCGCCACAGGCCAGCGACTCCGCGCGGTTCGAGTCCGAGATTGCCGCCTTCGAGAAGGCCGACAGCGTCGTGCGGCGCAAGCCGGGTGGAGTGGTGTTCGTCGGCAGTTCGTCGATCCGGCGCTGGGATTCGCTGGGGGATGATTTTCCCGGTACGGCCGTGATCAACCGTGGCTTCGGCGGCTCACGCCTGCGCGATGCCACGTACTTCGCCGACCGCATCGTCTTGCCGTACCAGCCGCGCGCGGTCGTGCTGTATGCCGGCGACAATGATCTGGCCGAAGGACGGACGCCGCAGCAGGTCAACGACGATTTTGCCGCGTTCGTCGCCAAGGTGCGCGCGTCGCTGCCGCAGGTGCGCATTGCCTTCGTGTCGATCAAGCCCAGCCCCGCGCGCCAGGCGCTGCTGCCGAAGGCACGCCAGACCAATGAGCTCGTGCGTGCATGGGCGGCTCGGCAGAAAGGCGTGGATTACCTGGACGTGTTCACGCCGATGCTGATCCAGGGCCAGCCACGCGGCGAGTTGTTCGTGGAGGACCGCCTGCACATGAACCGCAGCGGTTACGCGATCTGGGCGGGCGTGGTCGGACCCTGGCTGGCTGCGCTGTGATTGCGCTGTAATCGGGCCATGAACCGCCTCCTTTGTCTCGCCGCCAGCGTCGTTCTGGCAGCGGCCGCCGTGCCGGCCCTGGCCGCGCCCCCTGCCCAGCAGGCCCAGCGCGAGATCGATCGCCTGATCACGGCCCTGGGCCAGTCCGGCTGCCAGTTCCAGCGCAATGGCAGCTGGTACGACGCCGGCGCTGCCCAGGCACACCTGCGCAAGAAGTACGACTGGCTGGTCAAGCGCGACATGGTCGCCAGCGCCGAGCAGTTCATCGAACGCGCCGGCAGCCAGAGCAGCATCAGCGGCCAGCCCTATCAGGTGCGTTGTGCGGGCCGGCCGGCCGTCACGTCGGCATCGTGGCTGAACGCCCGGCTCGCGGAGATCCGACGCACGCCGGCGCCGTGATGCCGGTTCCGGCATGACCTGTGTCACAGCGCGCCCCGACCCGCGGGGGGCTAGACTCATTGCGTCCGCCATCAAGGATCGATCCGCATGAATGCATCGCGTCCCTTCACCCGTTCGCGCCACGACCGCATGATCGCCGGCGTCATGGGCGGGATCGCCCAACGCTACGGCTGGAACTCGACGCTGTTGCGGGTGGTCTTCGTCATCGTCTCGATCGCGTCGGTGGCATTTCCGGGCATCCTCGTCTACCTGATCCTGTGGTTGTTGATGCCGGAAGGCGACTGAAGCGCTCGTAGAGCACGCAAGACCCACGCCATGCGCCCGTTCCTGATGCGGTTACTGATCGTGCTCGGCGTCGTGTGGACCCTGCCCAACACGGCCATCGGCCTGCTGCTGGGTGCGATAGGCCTGCCGTTCGGCGCGCACGTGCACTGGCGTCGACGCGATCTCGCGCTCGTGTTCCATCGCTGGCCGTGGGGGCCGGGTGGAGCGATCACTTTCGGCAACGTGATCCTGCACACCGGCGACAACCTGGACTCGCCGTGCGTGACCTATGCGCACCGTGCCGGCCATGGCGACGAACCGGCGATCATGCTCGCCGACCACGAGCGTGCCCACGTCTACCAGTACCTGGTGCTCGGGCCGTTGTTCCTGCCGCTGTACCTGATGTTCGGCGGCATCAGCGCGCGCAACCGCTTCGAGCGCGCGGCCGACCGCTACGCGCACACAGGACGCGGCTGGTGGCCATTCAGCGAATCTTGACCGTGCTGTAACGCCGCCTGCGATAAATTACGGCCGTCGGAGAAGGTATAGACGCCAACGTCCTTTACGCTCCGATACGGAAGGCTCAGCCGCTAGAGAGGTGTCCTACCTCGCGAAGACTGAGCCTTCTCTATGTCCGCGCGCCGGTCGGGCGATTGACTCAGGCGGGCGATGCAAGCCGCAGCGTGGCGGACGTTTCGCCCAACGGCACTGCATCCGCTCCGAAGCGCCGTTCGACGAACGTAATCTCGTCATTGCCGATCACCACCACGCTGCTGCAGCGCGTTCCGTAGTGGGCGCTGCGCACGAACGGTGGCGACAACGCGCGTTCCATGTCCAGCCCGACGCCGGTGTCAGGCAATTCGGCATCCGGTGCGGGTGTGGTGTCGGCGAGGGCTTCGAACAGCGGCGCGACATCTGCCGACGCAATACCGGCCGCCGTATCTTTCTCGGATAGTCGCAGCCACGCATCCAGCGATTGCATCGCCCGTCCGCTCTTGGGCCAGGCGGCGTCGAACGCGCCGTTGGACATCGCGTGCAGGCCCGGCGCGACCGAATGCGTCGTGTAGTGGGGATGGTTGCTCGCAAAGCGCAACGACTTCCCATCCCACACCAGCAGGTTGAAGCGACCGTACTCCGCAGCGGTGTCAGCCAGCGTCGAGAGGAACCGCTCGCCGTCGGCGTCGCCATGCACGAAGTCGTGGACCAGCGCGCCACGGGAGCGGGGCATGGGTTCGGCCGACAATCCGGCGCGGACGTTGGTCACCGCCGCCAGCCGGCCACGCGTGGATGCCAGCAGCCAACTGCCTCCCAGCTGCAGATCGCGGCCGCCATAGACGTCGGCGCGTTGCGGGTCCGGTCCGGCCGGGCTGGCCGGGCGGGCATGGAGCTCGTCGCGGTTGGCGATCAGGGCCAGCCGGTAGCGCGGATGCGACTGCCAGGCGACGGCGATCAGGCACATGAGCAGGGTTCCCTGGGTTCCGGCTGCCGTACGTCGGGAATCTCCATGCTCCTGCTCCTGCGCCGGTCGACGGGAGGCCGGCCACCTGACCACAGTATGGCGTAGGGAAAGTCCTACCTCCGTCAGCGTCCTTCGCCGACAGAGTCCCCTACGGAATCCCGGCAATCTGTCGCGTATCACATTTGTGGATGCGCCGCGTTGCCCAGCACGGACGCGCACCCCGGATCACGGAGACGTTGCATGTACCGCGTTGAAGTCTCGCACAAGGACGGACGCCAGCTGGTCCCGCCCATCGAGGAAGCCGACGGCGACTTCGGCAGCGCCGAAGCCGCGCTCGCGCAGGTGCTGCCCAGGGCCAAGCAATGGGCCGAGAGCCGACGCAAGATGGTGTGGCTGCGCATCTACGACAAGGACTCGCGGGTAGTGTTCGGCACGCTGCTGCCCTGAGGTCAGCAGCCAGCCTCCCTCTCCCGCGTGTGCTGGGAACTCTTCCATTTTCCGGAAGACTGATTGCCGGTCGACCTATCTTCGCGAACACAAGTTGCGCGCGTACATTCTCCCGTGTGTTCCAAAGCGAGGGCGGATTGCGCCCAAGCAACCAGGAGATGGATCATGCATGCCGGTCCCTCGTCGCGACTGCTCGATCTGCTGGGCATCCAGGTGCCGATCATCCAGGCGCCCATGGCAGGCGTGTCCTCGCCCGCGATGGCGGCGGCGGTGAGCAACAGCGGCGGCCTGGGCTCGCTTGGCGTAGGGGCAATGAGCGCAACCCAGGCGCGGGACGCCGTCCGGCAATTCGGGAGCCTGAGCGACGGACCTCTCAATGTGAACCTGTTCGTGCATGCACCGGCAAATGCCGACGAACGAAAAGAAGCCGCATGGCTGCAGCGCCTGCGCCCCGAGTTCGACCGTTGGGGCGCCAGGGCGCCGGACACGCTGCAAGAGATCTACAAATCGTTTCTGGTCGACGACGAGATGCTCGCCATGCTCGTTGCCGAAAAGCCGAGGATTGTCAGCTTCCACTTTGGCCTGCCTCGCCGAGAGCAGATCGAAGCGCTGCGCGCCGCAGGCATCGTGCTCCTGGCGACCGCAACCAACTTGGCCGAAGCCAGGATGATCGAGGACGCGGGTCTCGATGCGATCGTCGCCCAAGGCTATGAGGCCGGCGGGCACCGAGGCATGTTCGATCCCGACGCCGAAGACAGCCGTCTTGGGACGTTGGCGCTGACCAGGATTCTGGTGAAGGACGTGGGCGTTCCGATCATCGCCGCCGGCGGGATCATGGACGGCGCGGGCATCGCCGCTGCATTGGCGCTGGGAGCCCGCGCCGCCCAACTGGGAACGGCGTTCGTTGCCACCGACGAGTCGCTGGCCGACGCGGGATATCGCGGACGGCTCGCCGGCGGTGCCGCCCATCACACCGTGATGACCCGCGTGATCTCCGGCCGTCCGGCGCGCGGACTGGCCAATGATTTCACGCGCTGGGGGATGTCCGTCCCCGATGATGCCGTTCCCGATTATCCGATTGCCTACGACGCCGGCAAGGCATTGAATGGCGCTGCCAAGAATGCCGGCCAAACCGGTTATGGCGCGCAGTGGGCCGGGCAGGGTGCGCCGTTGGTTCGTGCGCTGTCGACCGGTGCATTGATGCGCGCACTGACGGAAGAGTTGGCGCGGGCGCGGTCCGAAAGCGACTAGCCGCTGCTGTCCGAAACGTGGCGCCTGCGCAGCCAGCGTCGGCAGATCGTTGCGTTAGCATGTCGTTGATCAACGATCTCTCCGAGCGTGGGTGCTGCTTATGGATCGCATTGAGGCCATGAAGGTGTTCATCGCGGCGCTGGACGAAGGCAGCCTCGCGGGCGCCAGCCGCAAGACCGGTCGCTCCGCCGCGGCGGTGAGCAGGGCGGTCGCCTTCCTCGAGGCCCATGTCGGCGTGCCGTTGCTGCACCGGACAACGCGGTCCATCAAGTTGAGCGAGGCGGGTGAGCGTTATGCCATCGCCTGCAGGAAGGTGCTCCTGGACCTGGAGGAAGCGGACCGGCAGGCGGCAGGCGAACGATCGGTGCCTCGCGGCACTTTGACGATCACTTCGACCGTATTTGCCGGCGTGGAGCTGTTGCGCCCGATCGTCGACGCCTTCATGGACGAATATCCGACCGTCAACGTGCGAATGCATCTGCTGGAACGACCGGTCAACCTGATCGACGAAGGCATGGATCTCGCGCTTCGCCTGGCGCACCTGGCGGACTCGACGCTGGTGGCGCATCGCATCGGAGAGGTGAGGCGGGTGCTCGTAGCGGCGCCGCGCTACCTGGCGACGCATCCTCGTATAGAAGAGATCTCCGACCTGGCCAAGCACCAGGTCATCACGACGGCGCACATGGGGCTGGATTCGTGGAGTTTTCCTCCACTGAGCGGATCCACCATCCCTCGATCGGTGTCCTTCACGCCGCGCCTGGTGGTCAACAACGTGCGTGCGGCGATCGCTTCGGCGGTCGAAGGACATGGCATCGCCCGCATGCTCTCCTATCACGTCGCACCGGAAATCGAGCAGGACGCGCTTCGCATCATCCTGGCCGACGAGGAACCCGAGCCGATCCCGGTTCATCTGGTTTCGCCGTTCGGGCGACTTTCGGTGCCGAAGGTGCGTGCTTTCGTCGACTTCGCCACTCCGCGCCTGCGTGCGAGCTTCGCGAAGCTGACCGCTTAGGCGTTGCCCGGCACTGCACCGCCGCGCGGAAGAATGTCTGCCGGATGACGTGGATTCCGCAACGGGCGTTGCGGTCCTAGATTGAGGCTGTCGGAGTCGCCCTATGGCGTTACACCGGCTCCCCCTCAGTCTTGGAGTCAATCAAATGAACAGTTCAAACAAGGTTGCCATCGTCACCGGCGCATCGCAGGGCATTGGCGCCGGCCTGGTCCAGGCCTTCCGCGACCGCGGCTACCGCGTCGTTGCCAACTCGCGTTCGATCAAGCCGTCGAACGATCCCGACATCCTGACGGTTCCGGGCGACATCTCCGACCGTGCCGTGGCCGATCGCATCGTCAGCGAGGGCCTGGCCAGGTTCGGCCGCATCGACACCTTGGTCAACAACGCGGGCATCTTCCTCGCCAAGCCGTTCACCCAGTACACGGCGCAGGACTATGCCGACAACCTTTCGGTCAATGTCGCGGGCTTCTTCAACATCACCCAGGCCGCCTTGGGGGAGATGGAGAAGCAGGGCAGCGGACATGTCGTAAGCATCACGACGAGTCTGGTCGACCATGCGATCGACGGCGTGCCGTCCGTGCTCGCATCGCTCACCAAAGGCGGGCTCAACGCTGCCACCAAGTCGCTGGCCATCGAGTACGCCAAGCGCGGCATCCGCGTAAACGCAGTGTCGCCTGGCGTCATCAAGACGCCGATGCACGCACCGGAGACGCACGACTGGCTGGCAGCACTGCACCCGGTAGCCCGTCTGGGCGAGATCAGCGACATCGCCCAGGCCGTCATTTACCTGGAGTCTGCTGGCTTCGTGACCGGCGAGATTCTTCACGTCGACGGCGGCCAGAGCGCCGGGCATTGACGCACACCGAAACTCTACTTCCGTTCACCGAGGAGATCGGCCATGCCCATCGTAACCATCCAGATCACCCGCGAAGGATCCTCTCCGGGCCGTGATGCGGCCACGGAGGAAGAAAAGGCCGCACTGATCAAAGGCGCGAGCGAACTGCTGTTGAATGTGCTCAACAAGCCGCTGGAATCGACCTTTGTCGTGATCGAGGAAGTCCCGTTGGAGAACTGGGGCTGGGGTGGACTGCCCGTTCCCGAGTTCCGACGACGGAAGGCCGGCAAGTGAAGTAATGACCAAAGCGCCGGCCAGGCCGGCGTCACACAGCCCATGCCTTGCGATCGGGATATCGCAGGGCGTGGGCTTTTTTTCGTCGGGCTGACGAACACACTGTTCGATCGCTCGATGTTCGATTCACGATCGTAGCGATCGTGCACACGAGAACGCCATCCGCACGAACGATGCCGCGCGGCGAGATTCCGGCTTTCTTGCAATTAAAGGAAGAGTAGCTGCCGAACGACGGCTCTTCAGAAGCCATTCGCGGGGACCCACACTTTGGTCAACCAACCACCCAGAGGTTTCCCCCATGAAACTGCAACTTCTCACCGCTGCGCTGATCTTCGCCGGCATGGCGACCACCGCTCCGGTCATCGCCGGCAAGCCAACGACGGCATCCGTTTCGCAATCCGGCCAGCGCCAATCGGTTACCGACTCCAAGGATCAGATCAGGCTCACCCGCGTCACTCCCGAATATTGGCGCGTGACGTTCCACAACCCGCCGTACAACATCTATGGTCCGGGAACCATGCCGCAGTTGAACGAGGTCGTCACCGCCATCGAGTCCGATCCGAAGGTCAAGGTCGTCGTGTTCGACAGTGACGTTCCGGGTTTCTTCCTGACCCACTACGACTTCATGCCCCCGCTGGAGGAAACGACCCGCCTTCCGAACGGCCCGACCGGCCTGCCGCCACTGCCGGACATGCTGGTTCGGCTGAGCAAGGCGCCTGTCATATCGATCGCATCAATCCGCGGCCGCGCCACTGGCGTCGGCAGCGAGCTGGCGCTGGCCAGCGACATGCGCTTTGCCAGCCGCGAGAAGGCCCTCCTGTCGCAATTCGAAGTGGGTGCCGGATTCACCCCCGGCGGTGGTCCGATGGCCCGCCTTCCACGCATGATCGGGCGCGGGCGTGCGCTCGAAGTGCTGGTCACCGGAAGCAACATCGACGGTGATCTCGCCGAGCGTTACGGCTACGTCAACCGTGCGCTGCCCGACGCTGAGCTGGACCGGTTCGTCGACACCATGGCCCGCCGCATCGCCTCGTTCGACAAGCAGACCCTCGCCGACATCAAAAAGCAGGTCGACGTGTCCAGCCTGCCTGCCGATGCGGAGCTAGGCGCGGAGTGGCAGTCGTTCCTCACCTCGGTGCAGCGTCAACCGGCGCAGCAGCGGATCGGGCGGCTGATGGAACTCGGGTTGCAGACTAACCCGGACGTCGAGCAGCGACTCACGGATTACACGGGCACCCTTGGCCAGCCCACGAAATGATCGGACTCCCAGAGCGCCGGAAGTTTCCGGTGCCCAGCGGCCGCTCGCCTAAAACATCCAAAGAGGATATGCACTTGAGAACGAAACAAGAGCGCGCGCAATACGAGAGCGCGCAATACGACAGCACCCATCAGCAGAGCACTCTTCATCTGCAAGTGGTCGCCGACCTGATCTGTCCCTGGTGTTTCATCGGGAAGCGCAGCCTCGACCAGGCGCTGGAAATCCTGGCGGGGCAGGGCGTGGACGTCGAGGTCGAATGGCTTCCCTACCAGCTCAACCCGACCATGCCGGCAGAAGGCATGGACAGAAAGGAGTTCCGCACGATGCGCTTCGGCTGGGAGAACGCGCTTGCCATGGACGCGCGTGCCGTAGAAGCCGGTCGTCGCGCGGGAGCCGGGTTCAACTATCGACTCCAGTCCCGCACGCCGAACACGGTGGCGGCCCATGCCCTTGCGCAATTGGCCCGCGCCGAAGGCGGCGCAGCCTTGCAGGATCGGGTCGTCGACGCCTTGTTCGTCGCGTATTTCACGGATGGCAAGGACATCGGTGACCAAGCCACGCTGGCGAGCATCGCCGAGGAGGCGGGGATGGGACCTGAGGCGGTGCAGCGGTCGCTGCAAGGTCACGCCGTAGTGCGTGAGCTCGACGCAGAGATTCGGTCGTCGGGCCTGAACGGCGTGCCCAGTTACCTGCTGGACGGCAAACTGTTTTTCAGCGGCTCGCAGGACGTCGAGGGTTATGTGTCCCGCCTCACGGCTGCCGGTCGCGCGAGGCCCCAAGCCGCAATCGGATGAATCTGGCCGCGCTTCCGCCTTTCATCTGGCACGCGTCCATCACGGTGGAATACGCCAATGCCGTGGGGGGCGGAAGTCGCGCTGTCGCCCGACACCGAAAAGCATCTGCGTGCTTCGCCAGCGCTTGCGGCCCGGTCGAGTTCAGACCGAAGCGTTCAGCGCCGCAATGAGCCAACGCCGCTGCGGCGACGTACCTGCGACCGGAAGGCCGACGTTCGAATTAGCGCGCCAAAAACCTCAAACCTACTCCTGGCTCCGTTGATATCCATCGAGGGGCAGCGGGGTTGTCGCCAAGCTTCTGGCGGACTTTGCCAACCAGGATCCGAAGGTAATGCGCATCTTGCTCGTGGGCAGGCCCCCACAGTTCACGCAGCAATTGAGGCTGTGTGACGACCCGGCCAGCGTGTTGAATCAACAGGGCCAGAAGCGCGTACTCCTTGCGCGCCAGCGCCACGGGTTCGCCGTTGAGCCGCACTTCGCGGCGCGCCAGGTCGACATGCAGGACGCCGTCGTCGAAGACAGGAGCCGCATCGCCGGAAGCGGCATGTGCACGCAGCAGTACGCGAATCCGCGCCATCAATTCCTGTATCCCGAACGGCTTGGTGACATAGTCGTTGGCGCCGGCATCGAGCGCGCCGACTTTTTCAGCTTCACCCGCCCGCACCGTCAGCAGGATCACGGGCACCTGTGACCATTCCCGCAATTCGCGCAGCACTTCACGGCCGTCGCGATCGGGCAGGCCCAGGTCAAGGATGATCAGGTCCGCGCCGTGCGTGGCCAAGGCTTTCAACCCCGCACCACCGGTGGCAGCCGTTTCCACTGTGTATCCCTGGGCTCGCAGGCTGATGTCCAGGAACTTACGGATCTGCGTTTCGTCGTCGATGACGAGGATCCGTGCCGGTGGATCGCCGGGTGTGCTTGATTCGGTCATGAGTGCGGCTCCAGGCGCGGAAGCGTGATACGGATCGTCGTCCCGCAGCCGCCAGGACCGGGCAACGCCTCAACGCTGCCGCCATGGGCTCCGATCATGCCCTGCGTGATGGCCAGGCCGAGCCCCGTGCCCTGGCGGCCGCTGTCGCCACGCTCGACGCTGAAGAACATGTCGAAGATGCGCTTGCGCTCGTCCTCCGGGATGCCCGGCCCGCGGTCGCGCACATCGATGCGCAACTGGCCCTCGTCGGTGTCGCGGGCATCGACCTCGACCGCTTCGCCCGGCGGCGAAAACTTGGCGGCGTTTTCGATGACGTTGAACAGCGCTTGTTCGACCAGCGCAGGATGCACCCAGACAGGTCGTAACGCGATCGCAATGTTCAGCTCGAAGCGCGTCTCCGGCTGATACCGCTGCAAGCGCCCAACGGCGGAACCGATCAGTTCATCGACACCGATCCAGTCACGGTTGAGGGTCAGGCCGCCGTGTCCCAGACGCGTCATGTCGAGCAGGTTCTGGATGTAGCGGTCCAGGCGCTCGCCCTCGAGGCGAATGGTGTTCAGCAATTCCGCTCGATCCTTCGCGCTCATCGAGCCTGCATAGCTCTCCAGGCTGCCGGCGGCGCCGATGATCGAGGCCAGCGGCGAGCGCAGGTCATGGGACACCGACGACAGCAGTGCCGATCGCAGTCGTTCGGTCTCACCGGTGACTCGTGCGTTCTCCAGGTCCGACACCAGCTTGGTGCGCACGACGGCCTGCGCGATGTCATCGGCCATGACTTCGGCCAGCCGCCGCTGTTCGGGATCCAGTCGCGAGGCGTTTTCGGGCAGGCGCAAACCCACGACCCCCGCAGACTCGCCATCGATGACAAGCGGCAGGAACCACCAGTCCGCATGCGCCAACGTGTCGGTGAAACGGCCTGCGGGTTGGCGGTGCTTGCGTGCCCAGTCGGCGGCGGCACGGTCCATGTCGCTGATCGAAAAGGCCCCTGTTCGGGGCAGCGGATCGTCCCCCAGATGCAGCAGGGCATCGCCGTCGATCGATCGCTGCAAGGCGATGCGGCCAGCCTCGACCACCTGGCCGAGGTTGGCGGCGCTCGCCAGTTGCCTTCCCAGGGTCTGCAGTGCGGTCGTATGCGCGTTGGCCGCGCGCAACGCCACCACCTGTGCTCGCAGCTTGGCTGCCAGCCGTCCCGCGACCAATGCCGCGGCCAGGAAGAGGAACACCGTTGCCACACCCTGACGAGCGCCGATGTAGAAGGTGAATCGTGGTTCGATGAAGAAGAAGTTGTAAGCCAGGAAACACAGCGTCGTCGCGATGACCGCTGCTGTCATGCGCGTGCGCGCGGCCACCACGATCACGGCCACGATGAAGACCATCGACAGGTCGTCGAGCCCCGCGTAACGCTCCAGCAGCCAGCCCGCGACGGTGGCGATGGCCGTCGCGACCGCCGCCAGTCCCAGGTCCGTGCCGGTCACCCTGGCGCCGACGTGGCGCAAGGTCCGTCGCGCCCGTGCGCGTGCTTCCGGTGTGCTGACGATGGTGAGTTCGTAGTGCGCGCCGCGCTGGAGCAGTTGTTGGGTCAGCGTGCGGTTGAACATGCGCGCGACCGGCCGCTCACGGGTGCGGCCCAGCACGATGGTGGAGGCGCCGCTGCGCCCGGCATGATCGAGCAACGCATCGACGATGCTCGGGCCATGCAGGACCTCGGTTTCGCCTCCCAGGCGGCGGGCGAGGGCGAAGGCGCGATCGATCTCCAACTGCGTTTTTGGATCCGGGGCGGCGCCGGTCTGGACGGTGACGATGGACCAGGGGGCATCACGGCGTTCGGCAATGCGGCGGGTAACGCGCACCAGATACTCGGACTGACCCTGGCCGTCGATCGCCAGAAGCACCCGGCGGCGCAATGGCACACCGGGCAAGCCGCGCGCCGCCTGCGCTTCGCGCAGATCGCTTTCGACGCGGTCGGCCGCGGTCTGCATGGCCAGCTCGCGCAACGCGGCGAGGTTGCTGGGGGAGAAGAAAGCCTGTAGCGCCTGTGCTGCCTGCTCGGGCACATAGACCTTGCCCTGCTGCAGGCGCTCGATCAGTTCGCGCGGCGGCAAATCGACCAGCACGATGTCGCGCAGGCGATCGAAGACCAGATCGGGCACCGTCTCGCTGACGCGCACACCGGTGATTCGATAGACGACGTCGTTCAAGCTCTCCAGATGCTGGATGTTGATCGTCGTATGGACATCGATGCCGGCATCCAGCAGTTCGATGACGTCCTGCCAGCGCCGTTCGTGACGGCTGCCCGGGACGTTGCGATGGGCAAGTTCGTCGACGAGCGCCACGCCCGGCTTGCGCGCGAGCGTGGCGTCGAGATCGAACTCCTCCAGTACATGGCCCTGATAGTCGATGCGCCTTCGCGTCAGGACCTCCAGCCCTTCGAGCAGCGCCTGCGTCTCGGCGCGGCCATGGGTTTCGGCGATGCCGATCACCACGTCGATCCCGCGACGCTTCAGTTCGCGGGCACGGCTGAGCATGGTGTAGGTCTTGCCTACCCCGGGCGCGGCGCCGAGGAAAATCGTCAGGCGACCCGCGTTCTGGCGTTGCAACTCGCCAATCAGGGCGTCGGCCTGGGCGCTGCGTGCGTCGGTCATGGGGCTAGTGTGTCATCGGCGCGTGGAGGGGCCATGGAGGAGGGTCTACCTGGCCTGCATGGCGTCAAGCGCGAGGTTGAGCTTCAGCACATTGACGCGCGGCTGGCCCAGGACGCCGAACTGCGGCGCTTCGGTGTAGGCCGACACCAACCGCGCGACTTCGGCCGGCTCCAGTCCGCGGGCGCCGGCCACGCGCGCCACCTGCACCTGCGCTGCCGTCGGCGACACATGCGGGTCCAGGCCGGCTCCGGATTGCGTCACCAGTTCGCCCGGTACCTGGGCGGGCGCGATTCCATCGCGTTGCGCCACCGAGGTAGTCAGTTCGGCGATGCGCTTGCGCAGGTCCGGGTTGCTGCGGGCCTGGTTGCTGCCAGCGGCCGCCATCGGGTCGTAGTTGGCGGCCGACGGTCGGGGCTGGAAGTAGCGTGCATCCGCAAACGGTTGCGCAACCAGTTCGGAACCAACGACCTTGCCTTCCCGCTCGATCAGGCTGCCCATCGCTGCGCCCGGGAACAGGACGCGGCCGAGGCCGGCACCGACCAATGAGTAGAGCAGGCCGAAGCCGAGCAGGACGATAGGCATGAACAGCAGCGACGCACGAAGCGATACGCGGTCATCGACAGGGCAAATGTATGCGCTCATCTCAGGCTCCAAAGGCGGACAACAGCATGTCGATCAACTTGATCCCGGCGAACGGCAGAATCACGCCGCCGACGCCGTAGACCAGCATGTTCCGTCGCAACAGCGTCACTGCGCTGGCAGGCCTGAACTTCACGCCCTTGAGCGCCAGCGGAATCAGCGCCGGGATGACCAGTGCATTGAAGATCAGCGCGGCCAGCACGGCATTGGCCGGACTGGACAGGTGCATCACGTTTAGCGCCGCCATCGAGGGGATCGCCGAGGCGAACAACGCCGGAAGGATGGCGAAGTACTTCGACACGTCGTTGGCCAGCGAAAACGTGGTCAGCGCGCCGCGGGTGATCAGCTGCTGCTTGCCGACCTCGACCACCGCCAGCAGCTTGGCCGGATCGTTGTCGAGATCGACCATGTTGCCGGCCTCCTTTGCCGCCTGCGTGCCGGAGTTCATCGCCACGCCGACGTCGGCCTGCGCCAGTGCAGGTGCGTCGTTGGTACCGTCGCCGACCATCGCGATCAAGTGGCCACCCGCCTGCTCGGCGCGGATGCGCGCGAGTTTGTCTTCCGGCCGGGCTTCGGCGATGTAGTCGTCGACGCCGGCCTCCGCCGCGATGGCCGCCGCGGTGAGCGGGTTGTCGCCGGTGATCATCACCGTCTTGATGCCCATGGCCCGCAGCCGCGCAAAACGCTCCTTCACGCCGTGCTTCACCACGTCCGACAATTCGACCACGCCAAGCACGTACTTGCCGTCGGCCACCACGAGCGGCGTGGCGCCACCGCGGGCGACCTGCTCGATACGGGCAGTGAGCTCGGCCGAAGCACTTCCGCCCAGGGCCTGCACATGACGGGCAATGGCGTCGCCCGAACCCTTGCGGATAACCCGGCCATCCGTCAGGTCGACGCCGGACATGCGGGTCTGCGCGGTGAACTGCACGTAATGCGCCTGTTCGGGTTCGGGGACTCGACTGTGCTGCTCGCGTGCGAGCTTGACGATGGACTTGCCCTCGGGCGTCGGATCGGCGAGCGAGGCCAGCAGCGCCGCATCGCGCAGGTGTTCCTTGTCGATACCCACCAGCGGATGGAAGACCGTGGCCTGGCGATCGCCGTGGGTGATCGTTCCGGTCTTGTCGAGCAACAGCACATCGACGTCGCCGGCGACCTCCACCGCCTTGCCGGACTTGGCCAGCACATTGGCCTGCAGGGCGCGGTTCATGCCAGCGATGCCGATGGCGGGAAGCAGGCCGCCGATGGTGGTCGGGATCAGGCACACCAGCAGCGCGATCAGCAACAGCGGATCGAGCCTGGCGCCGACAAAACCGGCCAGGAACGGCAAGGTTGCGACCACGACCAGGAAGGTCAGCGTCATCGCGGCCAGCAGCATGGTCAACGCAATCTCGTTGGGCGTCTTCTGGCGGTTGGCGCCTTCGACCAGCGCGATCATGCGGTCGAGGAAGCTGCCGCCGGGCTCGGCGCTGACCTGCACGATGATCTCGTCGGACAGCACCTTGGTGCCACCGATCACGCCGCTGCGGTCGGTGCCGGCCTCGCGCAGCACCGGCGCGGATTCGCCGGTGACCGCGGCCTCGTTGATGGTCGCCAGGCCACGGACGATCTCGCCGTCGGCGGGGATGAACTCGCCCTCGGACACGATCACGCGGTCGCCGGAGCGAAGTTCCGACGCCGGCACGCGGGTTTGTCGACCGCTCTCGTCGAGCTTGCGCGCCACCAGGTCACGACGGGCAGCGCGCAATGAGGCCGCCTGACCGCGGCCGCGCGCTTCCGCCACGGCCTCGGCGAAGTTGGCGAACAGCACGGTGACGAACAGGATCAGCGTCACCGCGATGCCGAACGCAGCTTGAGTCGCCACGGTCGCGGTAATGACTGCCGACAGGATCGTGCCCGCGAGCACGACCGCCATCACGGGGTTTTTCACCGCCTGCTTCGGCGAGAGCTTGCGGAACGACTCGATCAGCGCCGCGCGGAACCCGGCGGCATCCAGGCCAGCTGCCGCGTGGCGACGGGCATGGCCCAGATGGTGGGTGTGGATGGTTTCCATATTCACGGTCAAACCCTCAGAGCGCGGCGAGCGACAGGTGTTCGGCCACGGGGCCCAGCACCAGTGCCGGCATGAATTGCAGGATGGTCAGGATCACGATCACCGCGATCAGGGTGAGCGCGAAGGTGGGCGTCTCCACGTGCAGCGTGCCGCCGCTTTCCGGAGCCACCTTCTTCTTCGCCATCAGCCCGGCGATCGCCAGCGGCACGATCAACGCCGGGTAGCGGCCCAAGGCGAGCACCAGCGCGCAGGTCAGGTTCCACCAGTAGGTGGCATCGCCCAGGCCCTCGAAACCCGACCCGTTGTTGGCGAAGGCCGACGTGTACTCGTAGAACACCTGGCTGATGCCGTGGAACCCCGGGTTGGAGTTGCCGGTGAACTCCGGAAACGCGAGCGTCATCGCCGTGAAGCCCAGCACCACGATCGGTTGCAGCAGGATCAGCACCGCCAGCAGCCGCACCTCCGGCGCCTCGATCTTGCGGCCGAACAACTCCGGCGTGCGTCCGGTCATCAGCCCGGCGAGGAAAACCGCCAGCAGCAGATACACCAGGAACTGCGACAGGCCACAGCCGATACCGCCCCAGATCGCATTGATCAGCATGTTGGAGATGGTGACTCCGTCGGTCAGCGGAGCCAGCGAGTCGTGCATCGCATTGACAGAACCGTTGCTGGTTTGCGTGGTGAGCGCGGCCCACAACGCGGAGTCATCTGCGCCGAAACGCACTTCCTTGCCTTCCATCAGTGCTGCATCGGTGGTCGTCGCCGAATGCGCCTCCGACCACACGGCCAGGCCCGCGGACATCGTCGACATCAGCAGCATGCTGCCGAAGATCAACGCGGTCAGCTTCCTGCGCCGCGTGAAGGCGCCGGCCATGAACGTGACGGCCACCGGAATCAGGATGATCGCGAGAACTTCCAGCAGGTTGGAAAACGGGGTCGGGTTTTCCAGCGGCACCGCGCTGTTGGGGCCGTACCAGCCGCCACCGTTGGTGCCGAGCTGCTTCACGGCCACCATCGGTGCGACCGGGCCCAGCGGGATCTTCTGTTCCTTCATTTCCACGCTGGTGTCGACCGGTGCCACAGTGGGGCCGCCTTGCAGTGTCGATGGCACGCCCTGCGACGTCAGCAGAATCGACCACAGCAGGCACAGCGGCAACATGAAGCGCAGCGTGGCGCGGGTCAGATCGACCCAATAATTGCCCAGGTCGCGCGGCGCGTCTTCGTGCGGCGCGATGCGCTCGTTCTCCTTGTGGTAGTGGGTGGTCACTGGCAACTTGCCGGCCGTCGGGCTGGCGGCGATCGCGGTCGATGGCGAGGTTTCACCCGTCTGCTCGCGCCCACCGAACAGCCCTCGCAGCGTTGCTACGACCATCGCCAGGCCCATCATCGGGGTGATGACCTGCAGGGCGACGATGCCGATCATCTGCGACAGATAGCTCAGCTGCGCCTGGCCGGAGTAATGCTGCTGGTTGGTGTTGGTCAGGAACGACACCATCGTATGCAACGCGGTGTCCCAGCGCATGTTGGGAATGTGGTCGGGATTCAGCGGCAACCAGCCCTGGACCATGAACTGCGCCCACACCACCAGGCCGAGCACCAGATTGCTCAGCACGAAGGCTTTGGCATAACCGCGCCAGGACATGCCGCGCTGGGGATCCGTCCCGATAACGCGATAGATCGCACGCTCGACAGGGCCGAACACGCGGTCAAGCGCAGAGCGCTCGCCACGCATGACGCGAGCCAGATACAGACCGAGCGGCCAGCCCAGGCCAACGGCCAGTGCGAATACTAGGAAGATTTCAATCATCGTCGTTCAATCCGTTGTGGATTAGCCGAACAGGCCCTCGAGGACCTGTTCGAAGCTAGAAGTCCTCGGGCCGCAGCACGACGTACAACAAGTACGCCGCTGCCACGATCACCAGGACGCTGCAAACCAGGGCAAGCCAG
>DATDBD010000324.1:0-3828 GCA_036525015.1 Lysobacter sp. | reverse complement strand
AAGCCCAAGCACAGCAGCAAGGCGGTGAGGCGGGCGGTGGTGCGGATCATGGCAGTTCCCCGGAGACGTGAAGCACGTGCTTCAGGCAACGCCAGCGGAGACTGACAGCGGACAGGTGCGCGGCTCGCGGGCAATGTGGGGACTGCCCGGCGCTCCATCGGGTCGGGTCGATCAGCCAGCGCTCACGGCTTCGGTCCCGGCGTGCTCACGGCAGCCGGGTCGGCGTATGGGGGGGAAGCGCCATCGGCCGCATCCGCGGCCGTCGGCGGATCATTGTCGTTGCGCGGCTTCGGCGCGATCGATGGCGCCGTCGTCGTTGGCGTCCATTACGTCGAAATCGCTCGCCGTGTAGGCGTCGAGCTCTTCGACCATCAAAAAGCCGTCGCCGTTGGCGTCGATCGTGTCGAACTTGCTCGGGTCGGGCGCCGCCGCGAGTTCGCTGCGCGAGAGTTTGCCGTCGCGATCGGTGTCGTGCAGCAGCGCCAACTCCTGCACAAAGCCGTCGTACTCCTTGCGATCGACCTTGCCGTCGTCATTGGTGTCGGCGGCGTTGAAGCGGTCCGGCGCCGGATCGGCCGCGACTTGCGCCGCCGCAGGGGAGGCGATGGCCAGCGCGAGAACGATGCTCAGGGGAAGCTTGATCATGGTGGCACTCCTCGCTGTCAACTCGCGTCCCACTGCCCATTGGATTTCTTGCAGGCGGTGCCGGTGGTTTCGTCGACCGACTCACCGCCGACACTCAGGCCCCGCCGGAAGTCGCGGCAGACACGCCCGTCGCTCATCTTCTTGGTGTCGAGCGCGACGAAGTAGCCGGACTCGTGCGTGCGCGGATCCGACCAGGTCACCTTCTGGCCCGACGCGCCATTATTGAGGGCGCGTTGCGCGGCATCCTTCTCGTATTCGGATTTGGCGTGCTTCTTGTACAGACGGTCGCCGACGAATCCGCCCGCCACCGCGCCGGCCGCCGTCATCAACACGCGGCCCGTGCCTCCGCCAAACATGTTGCCGACCAGGCCGCCCACTACCGCGCCGGCAACCACGGAGCTGGACTGCTTCTGGGTTTCGCGGGTTCCCGGATCGCTGGCGCATCCCGCCAGGGCGATCGTGGTGGCCACCACTACGATGATCTTTTTCATCGCTGCTACTCCCTTCGCAAGGGCTGCGGGTTGTCCCAGTCATCTTCCAGTCTGGCCGTTAAATCGGCGTGACCCTTCGAAGCATCCTGTTGCCGGGATGCCTTACTCCACGGCAATCACCACCTTGCCGCGCGCATGCCCTTCTTCCAGATAGCCGATGGCCGCCGGCAGCTCGCTGAAGTCGTAGCGTTTGTCGATGACCGGCTTCACCTTCCCGGCGGCGAGCAGGTCGCGCAGGACCATCAGATCTTCTTTCTTCATCTGCGCCAGGAACATGCCCAACTCCTGGCTGCCGAACTTCGACGCCGCGTACGCATGGGCCACGCGACCCATGGGCCCGATCCAGCGGTGGTCGTTCGGCCCTCCTCCTCCGACCAGGATGTACTTGCCGTTCTCGGCCAGTACGCGGCGGTTGTCCGATAGCGAACGGTTGCCGACGTTGTCCAGGATCACGTCGTAGCGCTGGTCTGCGACGGTGTAATCCTGCTTCTTGTAGTCGATCACCTGGTCCGCGCCGAGCGAGCGGACCAGCTCCACGTTTCTGGTACTGCACACGCCGGTGACGTGCGCGCCGAACGACTTGGCGATCTGCACCGCAAACGTCCCCACGCCGCCGGAAGCGCCGTTGATCAACACCTTCTGCCCGGGCTGGACCTTGCCCGTGTCGCGTAACGCTTGCAACGCCGTGATCGCCGCGATCGGGACCGACGCCGCCTGCTCGAACGACAGGTTGTCCGGTTTGGACACCACGCGATCCTCGCGCACGGACACATACTGGGCGAATGCTCCAGTCCTGCCGCCGAATACGGCATCGCCTGGCTTGAACTGCGTTACATCGCGTCCCGTCGCCTCCACCGTTCCGGCGAAGTCGACACCCAATTGAATGACCTTGGGTCTGCGCAGGCCGGTCTGCATGCGCATGAAGTACGGCGTACCTCGCATGTAATGCCAGTCGAGGGGATTGACCGCTGCCGCGCGGACTTTCACCAGAACTTCGTCGGCTGCCAGGACTGGCTTCTCGACGTCCTCGAGCTTGAGGACGTCGGCCTGGCCGTAGTCGCAGTAGACAAACGCCTTCATCGGATGACGGGGCGCAACGGCGCTGCCGTCGTAGCAGGCGTTGCTGGAGGTCCAGTACGCGACAAGCCCCGCGGCCACCGAGGCGAGCGACAGCGCAAGCAAACCCCAGCCAACGACGCGTTTGAGCCTCATCTTCGGCGCCGCGGCCGTATCGGCCTGAATGGATGTGCGCGGACGATGGCACCGGAAAAGTTAAGCGCCTGTGACCGGCAAAGCGCCGGTATGTAGCCGGTGTGTCGAACGACCCCCACGCACTGCGGTGCGACCATGGCTACATCAGCGAGTCGGCCAACCGGGCAATCCCCTCCCGGCTGCGATGCCAGCGCGGACGGCGGCGCCACTGGACGAGATCGACCAGCTCGGCGTCGTCGAGGTAGCTGGCCTCGATCTCCCGCAAACGCGACACCACCGCCGCGTCGTAGCACAGCAGGCCAGCCTCGGCATTGAGGGCGAAGGACCGGATGTCGAGGTTGATGGAGCCCACCAGCGCGATGTCGTCATCGACGCTGAGGTGCTTGGCGTGCAGGAATCGCGGACGGTACAGCGCGATGCGCACGCCGCTGCGCAGCAGCTCCTCGTA
This sequence comes from Lysobacter sp., assembly GCA_036525015.1. Classification (GTDB taxonomy): domain Bacteria; phylum Pseudomonadota; class Gammaproteobacteria; order Xanthomonadales; family Xanthomonadaceae; genus Lysobacter_J. The sequence goes on along the minus strand of DATDBD010000324.1, from coordinate 1,032 downwards.
CAGGGCCTGTTGCGCCCAATGCGTCAGCGCCCTGTTGCTGCTGGCCGAGAGTACCAGCAGTACGTCGACGCCGGCCAGGGCGGCAATTCTCAAGGTGGTGAGCGTGGCATCGTCGGGAACGAAGTACGGCGTGACCAGCACCACGCGGTGCCGCGCCCGCTGTACCAGCGCGATCACGACATCGCGAGCGTTCTGGAACGGATACGCCGGTCCGCTGGGCAGCACCTGTGCCGGAGACGCGCCGACCACGGTTTCGCCATCGGCCACGTCGAGCATTTCGCCAGTCTCGATCAGCCAATCGCTGGCAAACAATGCCGCCAGTTGTCGCACCACCGGCCCCTGCACACGCGCGACCAGCTCGTGGTTCGGATGCCCGGGAACGAACGCAGGACCGGCGAGGTTCTGCGAGCCGATGTATCCGATCCGCCCGTCGATCACCGCCAGCTTGCGGTGATTGCGCAGGTCCATGCGCGAGTGCGCGCGCCATACAAGCCCACCCGCAAGCATCGCTCGTACTTCGACGCCGGCTGCGCGCAATGGTCGGGCCCACGCGCGCAGACCGGGCTTCGCACCCACCGCGTCCAGCAGCACGCGACATCGCACGCCGCGCGTGGCGGCGCGGCGCAGCGCTTCGGCCACCGCGCGGCCGACATCGTCGTCAAGCATCAAGTAATACAGTAGATGGACTTCCTGCCTGGCCGATTCGATATCGCGCAGCAGCGCCTCGATCGAGGCCTCATAACGGTCGAGCAACTCGATGGCGTTGCCGCCCAGCGGCATGAAGTCGCCGACGCGTTCGGTCAGCTGCGCGATGTCGCCCGCGGTCTCATCGCTTTCGCCCGGCGACCAGCGCAGCAGCGCGCGCCCGGACTGGTGCTTGCGGATCAACTGCGAGGCACGCGCCTGCCGCACCCGTCGCTCGCGCGCCAGCCAGGGGTGTCCGAGCACGAGGTACAGCGGCAAGCCCAGCAACGGCACGAACCCGACCAGCAACAGCCAGCTGCGCGCGGCGGCCGGCGGGCTGCGCACGGG
>DATDBD010000323.1:0-15308 GCA_036525015.1 Lysobacter sp. | reverse complement strand
GATCTCGCGGGGAGATCAGCCCTTGATCTTCAACTGCAGCGGCGACTGCTGGCTCAGGAAGTTGCGCGGATTGACCACGCGACCACGCTCCCACACCTCGAAATGCACGTGCGCGCCGGTCGAGCGGCCGGTCGAGCCCGCCTTGGCGACTTCCTGCCCGGCACGAACCAGCTCGCCGACCTTGCGGGTCAGGCGCGAGTTGTGCGCGTAGCGGGTGACGTAGCCGTTGCCGTGGTCGACCTCGATCACGTTGCCGTAGCCCGAACGCACGCCCGAATAACTGACCACGCCATCGGCCACGGCCAGCACCGGGTCGCCGACATCGGCCTCGAAATCGATGCCCTTGTGGAACTGCTTGCCGCCGACGATCGGGTCGGCGCGGCCGCCGAAGCCGGAGGTGATGTAGCTGTTGGCGATCGGCTCGCGCGAGGGCACGGCGTTCATGTCGAGCTGGCGGTTGAACAGCAACGCCTCCAGCACCGACAACTGCTCGCCCGACGCCTTGAACTGGGCGCCCAGGTGGGCCAGCCCACCGTCGAGCTCGGCCTTGGACATGTCGCGCACCGGGCCGGCGCCACCGACGCCGACCGGCTTGTCGAAATCGAATTCCCCGTCCTGCAGCTGGCCGATGCGGGTCAGCCGTTCGCCCAGCGCATTGAGACGGTTGGCTTCGGCCTGGAGCTCGCCCAGGCGCGCGGCCAGCGCATTGACCTCGCGCTGCGCATCGCGACGGGCCAGGTCCAATTGCGCCTGCTGGGTCTGGACCTTGCCGCGAAGCAGGGCGTTGTCAGCGACGCCGGCGCCAGCGCCGATCGCGATGCCCGCGCACAGCAGCAGGGCGATGGCGATGGCCGGGCGGCGGCCGCCGTGGTGACCAGCGTGCTGGAGCATGTTCGCCAGCTGGGCCCGCGATTTGTTTACGATAGCGAAATAGGTCATGTGTCCGATGTCTGATTCCAAGCCCAGGTCCAATCGCCCCCCCTCGACTCCAAAAGCCGCGCTCGACGCGCTGCTCTCGGAGCCTGCAGGCGGTCCCATCCGGCGCGCCCTGTGGCTCGACGAACTGGACCGACGGCTGAACCCCCACCTGCCCCACCCGCTGGCCGCGCATGCGCGACTGGCCAACTTCGACAACGGCAGGCTCGTGTTTGTCGTCGATACTCCGGTGTGGCGCGCCAAACTTCGGCTCGCCGCCCCGGAACTGCTCAACGCTGCCCGCTCCATCGGACTGGATGCGACCGAACTGGTCGTGAAAACGACCACCGCCCCTTTGGCGGCAGCCACACAACCGATCCGGAAAGCCACACCCCTGTCGGCCGCTGCACAGCAGGCGCTGCAAGCGGCCTTGGCGTCCCTGAAAGACCCGGGATCAACTGATCCCTGAGGACACCACCTGGCGTCTGAACGACGGCGGACTGAAAACCCCGCACGACGCCTAGAAGCCTGGCCGGGGGCATGCTACTTGCGTAAGCCCTTGTATTTGTTAAACAAGGGCTAAAAAACCGGTAATAAATCGTTATAAAAACGTTAAACCATCACCTGACGTTCACGTCTGTGACAGGGGCACGTTTTTGTGGTGACGGTCTCCCCGACGAATGGGGAGTCGCATTCCGACGAACGGGAAGCGTCAGACGGCTGCAGGAACGCCGTAGGCGACCGGGACGACGTCCGGGTCGGTGAAGGTCACCTCGTCCCACGCCGATTGCTCGGCCAGGAGGGCACGCACGAGCTTGTTGTTGAGCGCGTGGCCGGACTTGTAGCCGACATAGGTACCCACGATCGGGTGACCGGCCAGGTACAGGTCCCCGATCGCATCGAGGATCTTGTGGCGGACGAACTCGTCCGCGTAACGCAGCCCGTCGTCGTTGAGGACGCGGAACTCATCGAGCACGATCGCATTGTCCATCGAGCCGCCCAGGCCGAGGTTGCGTTCGCGCATGTACTCCAGGTCGCGCATGAACCCGAAGGTGCGGGCGCGGCTGACTTCCTTGATGTAGTTGGCGGTCGAGAACTCGACCTGCGCGCGGGACTGCGCCGTCGGAATGGCCGGGTGATCGAACTGGACGGTGAAGTCCAGACGGAAGCCATCGAAAGGCTCGAAACGGGCGATCTTGTCGCCGTCGCGCACTTCCACTGGCTTGCGGATGCGGATGAAGCGCTTGGGCGCTTCCTGCTCGGCGATGCCCGCCGACTGCAGCAGGAACACGAACGGGCCCGAGGAGCCGTCCATGATCGGCACTTCAGGGGCTGACAGCTCGACGTAGACGTTGTCGATGCCCAGTCCCGCCAGCGCGGAAAGCAGGTGCTCGACCGTCTGGATCTTGGCCGGACCGCAACTCAGGCCGGTGCACAAGGTGGTCTCGGTGACCAGTTCGGCCTGCGCGGGCACTTCCACCACCGGGTCCAGATCGACACGGCGGAACACGATGCCGACATCGACCGGAGCCGGACGCAGCGTGAGATAGACCTTCTCTCCGCTGTGCAGGCCCACGCCGGTGGCGCGAATCACGTTCTTGAGGGTGCGCTGGCGCAACATGGGGAAGCAGGAAACCCAGTAGTGGTGCAGGCGCCCGTGGCATCGGCCGCCTGAATCGGCCGGGAAGAATACCACCCGGTTCGCTGAATCTTAACGGAAACCGTCACACCTTCCGCGCAACGATCTGGCCCGGATTCCGACGAAAGCGCCTGAAACCGGCCGGTCGGCATGAGCCGACCGGCCCAATGCCCCGGGATGACGCCCGGGGCTGGAGGACGTGCATGGGTGATGCTGGTCAGTCGGCCCGATCAGTCGGCCTGGCGACGCAGGAACGCCGGGATGTCCAGGTAGCTGCTGTCGCTGCCGAAATCCGCCACGGCCGGCGCCGCCGGCTCGGACGAACGCAGGCCGGCACTGCCGCGCAGGCTGCCGCCGAAGCTCGGCGTCGGGGCCATCGCGTCCATCGACGAGAACTCGGGCTGGCCGGTGGTGGCATTGCGCACCAGCTGGATCGGCGCACGGTTCTGCTCGCGCTCGCTGCCGCGCACCGACTGGCGGGAGACGGCACGGTTGAGGCCGGTCGCGACGACGGTGACCTTGACCTCGTCCTGCATATCCGGGTCGAGCACGGTGCCGATGACCACGGTCGCGTCCTCGGAGGCGAAATTCTCGATCGTTCGGCCAACTTCGTCGAACTCAGCCATCGTGAAGTCCGGACCGGCGGTGATGTTGACCAGGATGCCGTTGGCGCCGGACAGGTTGACGTCGTCCAGCAGCGGATTCTGGATCGCCGATTCAGCCGCGGCCTGGGCGCGGTCGTCGCCGCGGGCGGAGCCTGTGCCCATCATCGCCAGACCCATCTCGGACATGACCGTGCGCACGTCGGCGAAGTCGACGTTGATCAGGCCCGGACGCACGATCAGGTCAGCGATGCCCTGCACTGCGCCGAGCAGCACGTCGTTGGCGGCGCGGAAGGCCTGGATCATCGTGGCGTTGCGGCCGAGCACGGTGATCAGCTTTTCGTTGGGGATGGTGATCAGCGAGTCGCAGTGGTGGCTCAGTTCCTCGATGCCCTTCAGCGCGACCTGCATGCGGCGACGGCCTTCGAACGGGAACGGCTTGGTGACCACGGCCACGGTCAGGATGCCCATCTCCTTGGCCAGCTGCGCCACGACCGGCGCGGCGCCGGTGCCGGTGCCGCCGCCCATGCCGGCGGTGATGAACACCATGTCGGCGCCGGTCAAGGCGTCCATGATGCGCTCGCGGTCTTCCAGGGCTGCTTGACGACCAACCTCCGGATTCGCGCCCGCGCCCAGGCCCTTGGTGACGTTGCTGCCCAGCTGCAGTTGCAGCTTGGCGCCGCAGTTCTTGATGGCCTGCGCGTCGGTGTTGGCGGTGATGAACTCCACACCATCCACGCTGCCGTTGACCATGTGCGCCACGGCGTTGCCGCCGCCGCCGCCCACGCCAACCACCTTGATGACCGCGTTCGGGGCCATTTTTTCAACCAGTTCGAAGTGTGCCATGTCGTCGTCCTCGTTATGTATTGCTAGTTATCGATGATTGCTAGTTATCGATCTGGGGCTTTCGGTACTGCCGTTGCCACTTGCTGCAAAAGCGTGAATGAAGAGTTCCTACGGCTTTTCATTCCCGCTCTCGTGCTCTGTCAAAACTCTCCGCGATACCAATTCTTGAGCTTGCTCAGGAACGTGCCGGCGCGACCGGTGGAGATCACCGGACGACGCGGATGCTCGATCTGGCTGCCCATCAGCAGCAGGCCGACGCCGGTGGCATGCACCGGGTTGCCCACCACTTCGCCCAGGCCGGTCACGTGCTGCGGGATGCCCACGCGCACCGGCATCTGCAGCATTTCCTCGGCCAGCTCGACCACCCCTTCCATCTTTGCGGCGCCGCCGGTCAACACCATGCCGGCGCGCACGTGGTGCTCGAAGCCGCTGCGACGCAGCTCGGCCTGCACCATCTCGAAGATCTCCTCGTAGCGCGCCTGCACGGCCTGGGCCAGCGAGGCGCGCGGCATGCGCCGCGGCGGACGATCTCCCACGGACGGGACCTGGATGCTTTCCTCGGCCGTCGCCATCTGCGCCAGCGCGCAGGCATAACGGACCTTGATCTGCTCGGCTTCCGGCGTAGGCGTGCGCAGCATGTGCGCGATGTCCTCGGTCACCTTGTCGCCGGCGATAGGCAGGCTCGCGCTGTGCGCGATTGCGCCCTGCACGAACACCGCGATGTCGGTGGTGCCGGCGCCGAGGTCGACCAGCACCACGCCGAGCTCGCGCTCGTCGCTGGTCAGCACGGCCTGGCTGGACGCCAGCACGCTCAGCACCAGGTCGTCGACCTGCAGGCCACAACGCTGCACGCACTTGCTGATGTTGGCCGCGGCCGACTGCGCGCACACCACCAGGTGCGCATGCACCTCCAGGCGCACGCCGGTCATGCCGACCGGGTTGCGGATGCCTTCCTGCGAATCGTCGAGCACGTAGTCGCGCGGGATGGCGTGCAGGATCTTCTGGTCGGCCGGGATGGCTACGGCCTTGGCCGCCTCCAGCACACGGTCGAGATCGCCGTAGGTCACTTCGCCGTCGCGGATCGGGGCGATGCCCTGCGAGTTGCGGCATTGCACGTGATTACCGGAGATCGAGGCGTACACCGATCGGATCTCGCAGCCGGCCATCAGCTCGGCCTCCTCGATCGCGCGCTGGATCGACTGCACCGTCGATTCGATGTCCACGACCACGCCGCGCTTGAGTCCGCGCGATTCGTGCGAGCCGATGCCGATCACCTCGATCGGGTTGCCCGGCCGACCGTTATCGGGCGTGTACTCGCCGACCAGCGCCACCACTTTCGAGGTGCCGATATCGAGCCCGACGATCAGCGACTTGTCACCCTTGCGATTCATATGGAGCCATTAATGTTGATTGCTGCCGTTGCCGTTGCCGCGGCCGTCGGCGCCGGCATCGGCACCCACGTCAGGGCAAATCCGTTGGTGTAGCGAAGATCCGCACGCTTGAGCGCTTGCGATTGCTGCGACATCAGTTGCGGCATCAGGCGCACGAAGCGGCCCAGCCGGGCGCGCGCCTCGCTGCGGCCGACCACCACCTGCGCGCCGTTGTCGAGGCCAAGCGTCCAGCTGCCACGCGGGTCGAGCTGGACTTCGCGCACGCCCAGGCCGATCGGCGTGAACATGGCGCGTGATTCGTTGTAGAGCGCGACCACGTCGGACACGCGCGCATCGGGACCGGCGAACTGGGGCAGGCCCTTGGGTACGACTATCCCCTTCGCCGGAAACAGCTTTCCCTGTTCCGACAACAGCCGTTCGTTGCCCCAGCGCGCGAACGGCCGGTGCTCGACCACCTGCACCTGCAGCACGTCGGGCCAGCGCTTGCTCACTTCGGCATGCTCGACCCAGGGAAGCTGCGCCACCGCGTTGCGCGCGGCGGCCAGGTCGACCGCGAAGAATCCGCGCTGCGCGTAAGGCATCAGCGTCTTCTGCAACAGCGCTGCATCCACGCGCTCGAACTCGCCGGTGACCTGCAATTTCTTCAGCGGCCACTGGTTGGCGCCGATCCAGCCGTTGAGCACGGCGACGACCGGCAGCGCGACCAGGGCCAGCGCGAGGATCCACCCGACGAGGCGCAGCATGGCGTTCACGCCGTCGCACCTCCCGCGGTCCGCACGCCAGCCTGGTCCAGGCTCGATTCGAGCACGCGCCAGCACAACTCCTCGAATCCGATGCCGACCTGGCGCGCCGCCTTGGGCACCAGCGAATGGCTGGTCATGCCCGGCGCGGTGTTGACCTCGAGCAGGTAGAGCTGGCCGGTCGCGCGGTCGCGCATGAAGTCGACGCGGCCCCAGCCATTGCAGCCGGCGGAGACGAAGGCGGCGCGCGCGATGCGGCGAATCTCGTCCTCGTCGGCGCCATCCAGGCCGGGGCACAGGTATTGGGTGTCGTCGGCGATGTACTTCGCGTTGTAGTCGTACCACTCGCCCTTGGGGACGATGCGGATCGACGGCAGCGCGACGTGGCCGTCGGCGGTGAGAAGTACCGGCACGGTCAGCTCCTCGCCAGAGATCAGCTGCTCCATCAACAGTTCGCCGGGGTAGCGTGAGGCGTGCTCGACGGCAGCATCCAGATCGGCATCGACCAGCACTCGCGAGACACCGACGCTCGAGCCCTCGCTCGAAGGCTTGATGAATACCGGCAGGCCCAGTTCACGGGCCGCCGCATGCACGTCGGAGCCGGGCGCCAGGCGCGCGTAACGTGGCGTCGGCATACCCTCGCTGAGCCAGACCTGCTTGGTGCGGATCTTGTCCATCGTCAGCGCCGAGCCGAGCACGCCGGAGCCTGTATAGGGCACGCCCAGCGCTTCGCACAGGCCCTGCAGCACGCCATCCTCGCCACCGCCCTTGTTGCCGTGGAGGATGTTGAAGACGCGGTCGACGCTGCCGGCGCGAATCGCATCGATCAGGGCCGGGATGCCATCGACCGCGAACGCGTCGACGCCGCGGGACAGCAAGGCTTCGAGCACGTTGCGGCCGGAATCGAGCGACACCTCGCGCTCGGCGCTGGTACCGCCCATCAGGACGGCGACGCGGCCGAACACAGCGGGATCGTTCACTCGCGGCGGTGCAACCTTGACGCTCACTTGCGCTCTCCGTTGGATGCACCGTTGAATCCATGCGCAGCGATCTGCTGCGCGGCATGGCCGATGTCGCCGGCGCCCATCATCAGCAGCAGGTCGCCGTCGTTGAGGATGTCCGACAGCACTCCGCCGAGTTCGCCGGCGCCGCCGACCACGACCGGGTCGATGCGGCCGCGCGCGCGGATCGCGCGCGCCAGCGACTTGGCATCGGCACCGGCGATCGGCGCCTCGCCGGCCGGATAGACCTCGGTCAGCACGAGCACGTCGACGCTCGACAGCACCGCCGCGAACTCGTCGAACAGGTCACGCGTACGGCTGTAGCGGTGCGGCTGGAAGGCCACGACCAGGCGCTTGTCCGGCCAACCGCCGCGCGCCGCGGCGAACACCGCCTCCAGTTCCTTGGGATGGTGTCCGTAGTCGTCCACCAGTTGCACGCGCGCACCCTTGGCGGTGGTGGGCGTGGCCAGCAGGTTGAAGCGACGGCCGACGCCGGCGAACTGCTTGAGCGCCCGCGCGATCGCGTCGACGCTCACACCCAGTTGCCAGCCCACCGAGGCGGCCGCCAGCGCATTGAGCACGTTGTGGTTGCCCGGCAGGGCGAGTTCGACCTGCGTGCGTGTCGCGTCAGGCAGGCACAGCGTGAAGCGCATGCAGCCGCCGCTCTGCTCGACGTTCTCGGCGCGCACATCGGCGAACTCGCTCAGACCGTAGGTCATGACGTGGCGCGGTGTCTTCTCGGCAAGCGCGGCCACTTCCGGGTCGTCGACGCACAGCACCGCCAGGCCATAGAACGGCAGGCGGTGCATGAATTCCTCGAACGCCGCCTGCACGTTGGCGAAGTCGCCGCCGTAGTTTTCAAGATGGTCGGCATCGATGTTGGTGACGATGGCGATCTGCGGGTTCAGGCGCAGGAAGCTGCCATCGCTCTCGTCGGCCTCGGCCACCAGCCAGTGCCCCGTGCCCAGGCGCGCGTTGGCGCCGGCGGCGAGCAACTGGCCACCGATGACGAAGGTCGGGTCGATGCCGCCTTCGGCCAGCACACTGGCGGCCAGCGAGGTCGTGGTGGTCTTGCCGTGCGTGCCGGCCACCGCGATCCCGCGCTTGAAGCGCATCAACTCGGCCAGCATTTCCGCACGCGGCACCACCGGGATGCGCTGCGCATGCGCTTCCATCAATTCCGGGTTCTCAGGGCGGATCGCACTGGACACCACCACGCAGTCGGCGCCGAGCACGTTGGCGGCGGCATGGCCGCGCCGCACGTCGATGCCGAGCGAGGCCAACCGGCGGGTGACGGCGTTGTCGGCATTGTCCGAACCCGACACCTGGTAACCCAGCGTGCACATCACCTCCGCAATGCCGCTCATGCCGACGCCGCCGATGCCGACGAAATGCACGCGCGGGAATGCCTTGGCGAGATCGCCGGTGTGCTGCAGGCGGCGGCGCAGGGCAGCGCTCATGCCGATTCCTTCATTGAAGTGGACTCCAGGACTATCACGGCGACACGGTCGGCCGCATCGGGTTTGGCGAGCGTGCGCGCGGCCTGCGCCAATGGCAGCAGGAGCTCGCGCTCGCCGAGGATTTCGAGGGTGGCGCTGATGCGCTCGGCCAGGCTTTCGCCCTGCGGCAGCAGGTGCGCGGCGCCGCGGTCGACCAGGTACTGCGCATTCTTGGTCTGGTGGTCGTCCACGGCCTGCGGGAACGGTACCAGCAGGCTGCCGACGCCGGACGCGCACAGCTCCGCCAGCGTCAGCGCGCCGGAGCGGCAGATCACCACGTCGGCCCACGCATAGGCCGCGGCCATGTCGGCGATGAAAGGCTCGACCGAGGCCTCGACACCGGCATCGGCGTAGGCCTTGATCGCATCGTCGCGCATCTTCTCGCCGCACTGGTGGCGCACGTCGAACTGCAGCGTGCCGCGCAACGCCTTCAATGCCTTCGGCACGGCGGCGTTCAATGCGCGGGCGCCTTGGCTTCCTCCCAGCACGAGCAGGCGCAGCGCGCCCTCGCGCCCGGCGAAACGTTGTTCCGGCGGCGGCAGTGCGGCGATCTCGGTTCGTACCGGGTTGCCGACGACTTCTTCGCGGCTGCCCGGGAAGGTATCGGGAAATCCGGTCAGCACGTGCTTGGCCATCCGCGCCAGCACCCGGTTGGTCAGGCCCGGCGCGCGGTTCTGCTCATGCACGATCAACGGGATGCCGGCCAGTTTCGCTGCCAGCCCGCCGGGGCCCGCGGCGAAACCGCCGAAGCTGATCACCGCGCGCGGCTGGCGCTCACGCAACGTCTGGCGCGCGGCGCGCACCGAACCGATGAGCTTGAACGGCGCGGCCAGCAGCGTGCGCAGGCCCTTGCCACGCATGCCACTGACGGCGATGGTGTCGATGGCGATGCCGTGCTTCGGCACCAGCCGCGTTTCCATGCCGCCGTCGGCGCCCAGCCACATCACCGGCTCACCGCGCGCCTGCAGCGCATGCGCCACCGCCAGACCCGGGAAGATATGCCCGCCCGTGCCGCCGGCGAGGATCATCACCGGATGCAGATCGGAGTCCGTGCTGGCCAACTCGACCTTCATCCGGTCCTCCCAAGAACAGGCTCGACGCGCTGGCGCAGCCGGCTCGTGCCGCGCGCGGCATCGCTGGTGCGCGCAGCGCTCGCTGCGGCCATCGCCGGCATCGGATTCGCCGTCGCCGGCACGCCCATCGACGGCTGCTGCGCCTCGCCGCGCAGGCGCGCGACCTGACGCTGGGCACGGTCGAGTTCGTAGGTCACGCGCAGCAACAGGCCGATCGCGGCGCAGGTCATCAGCACGCTGGAACCACCCGAAGAGATCAGCGGCAAGGTCAGGCCCTTGGTCGGCAGCAGGCCCAGATTCACGCCGATCGAGACGAAGCTCTGCAATCCGATCCACAGCGCGATGCCGAACGCGCAGTAGCCGGCGAAGTGGCGCCGCATTTCCACGCACTTCAGGCCCAGCCACAGCGCCCGCCCGACCAGCCCGCCATAAAGCGCAATGACCAGGCAGATGCCCGCGAAGCCCAGTTCCTCGCCGATCACCGCGAGGATGAAGTCGGTGTGCGCTTCCGGCAGGTAGGACAGCTTCTGCACCGATGCGCCCAGGCCGACACCCAGCCACTCGCCGCGACCGATCGCCATCAGCGCATTGGCCAACTGGTAGCCCGAACCGAACGGATCGGCGAACGGATCGGTGAACGAGGTGATGCGGCGCATGCGGTACGGTTCGGCGATCGCCACGATCGCCAGCAGCGGGAGACCGACCAACACGGGCCCGAACATGCGCGGCATGTTGACGCCGCCCAGCACGAGCATGCCGGCGGTGATCGCCAGCAGCAGCGAGGACGAGCCGAAGTCCGGTTGCAGCAGCAGCATGACCACCAGCATCACGGCCACGCCCAGCGGCTTGAGCATCGCCGACCAGGTGGCGGTGACCTCCTCGCTGTAACGCTTGAGGTAGCTCGCCAGCCACACGATATAGAACAGCTTGACCGCTTCCACCGCCTGGAAGTTGGAGAAGCCCAGGTTGAGCCAGCGGCGTGCGCCGTTGACGCTGCGGCCAATGCCTGGCACGAACACCAGCAGCAACAGCACGAAGCACACCAGCAACAGCCACTGGTTGTGCTGCTCGATCAGTTTCAACTCGGTGCGCATCAGCCAGGCTGCCAGCACGATGCCGCCGCCGAGGAACACGAGATGACGGGTCAGGAAATAGAACGGGCCCACGTGCAGTCCGTCGGCGACGCCGATCGAAGCCGAACCGACCATCACCACCCCCAGGCTCGCCAGCGTGCAGGCGATGCCGAGCAGCCACGGATCGAAGCGGCCGCCGATGGCATCGAGCCGTGTCGCCTGGCTCGCTGTCTTGGATGGGGTGGTCAGGTCGTTCATCAGCGCACCTTCAAGGTCGCCAGGCCGACAAGGACGAGCACGACGGAGATGATCCAGAAGCGCACGATCACGCGCGGCTCCGGCCAGCCCTTCAGTTCGAAGTGGTGGTGGATCGGTGCCATGCGGAACACGCGCTTGCCGGTGAGCTTGAACGAGCCCACCTGGATCATCACCGACAGCGTCTCGATCACGAAGATGCCGCCCATCACCACCAGCACCAGTTCCTGGCGCACGATGACCGCGATGGTGCCGAGCACTGCGCCCAGGGACAGCGCGCCGATGTCGCCCATGAACACCATCGCCGGGTAGGTGTTGAACCACAAAAAGCCCAGGCCGGCCCCGGCGATGGCCGCGCAGATGATCACCAGCTCACCGGCACCCGGCACCGCGGGAATCTGCAGGTATTCGGAGAACACCGCATTGCCCGAGGCGTAGGCGAAGATGCCCAGCGCGCAGGCGACCAGCACGGTCGGCATGATCGCCAGACCGTCGAGGCCGTCGGTCAGGTTGACCGCGTTGGAGAAGCCGACGATCCAGAAGTAGGCGATGGCGATGAAGCCGATGCCGGCCAGCGGCAGTGCGATCGACTTGAAGAACGGGACGTAGAAGGTGGTCGCCGCCGGCACGTCGGCATAGGCGTACAGGTACACGCCAGCGGCGAGGCCGAAGACCGACTGCGCCAGGTACTTCCAACGCGACTTCAGGCCGTTGGGATCGCGGCGCACGATCTTGATCCAGTCGTCGTACCAGCCGATCGCGCCGAAGGTCAGCATCACCAGCAGCACCACCCACACGTATTTGTTGCGCAGGTCGCCCCACAGCAACACCGAGGCCATCACCGTGAGCAGGATCAGCGCGCCGCCCATGGTCGGCGTGCCGGCCTTGGAAAAGTGCGATTGCGGTCCTTCCTTGCGGATCGGCTGGCCACCCTTGAGCTGTCCGAGCCGGCGGATCACCGCCGGGCCCCACCACAGCGACAGGGCCAGCGCGGTCAGCGCGCTGAGGATGCCGCGGAAGGTCAGGTAGCCGAACAGGCCGAACAGGCTCTGTAGCTGCTCCAACCATCGCGTGAGTTCAAGCAGCATCGGTGCCCCCTTCTCCTGCGCCCGGCGTTTGTGCCGACATCAGCGCTGTGACGATCTTGTCCATCGCGCTGCCGCGCGACCCCTTCACCAGAACGCGCAACTGCACCCCCGCGCCCGCGATGCCCTCGCGCAGCGCCGCGGCGAGTGCCTCGTGCGTATCGAAATGCGTGGCGCCCTCGCCGAAGGCCTGCGCGGTGTGCGCGCTCAGCGGTCCCAGTGCGAACAGCCGGGCGATGCCGGCGGATTTCGCGCGACGGCCGACTTCGGCATGCATCGCCGCGGCGTCCTCGCCCAACTCGCGCATGTCGCCCAGCACCAGCCAGGCGCTGTCGCCGGTGGCACGACTGGCGTCGACCAGCGTGTCGATGGCGGCGACCAGCGAACCGGGATTGGCGTTGTAGCTGTCATCGATCAGGCGCGCACCGGTCTTGAGGCGGTGCGTGACCAGGCGTCCGGCCACCGGCTGCGCCGCGGCCAGACCTTCTGCGATGATCGCCAGCGGCACGCCTGCACCCAGCGCCACCGAAGCGGCGGCCAACGCATTGCGCACGTTGTGGCGGCCCGGCATCGCGATCTCTACCGCGACCTCTCCCGCCGGGGTCACCAGCGTGAAGCGCGCGCCAGTGTCGGCAAGCGCGATGTCGCGCGCGGTGACGTCGGCGCTGTGATCCAGGCCGAAGTGGATCAGCCGGCGGCCATGCGCACGCTCGGCAAAATACGGGGCGAAGGCATCGTCGGCATTGATCACCGCGACGCCGTCGACCGCCAGGTCGTCGTACACCGCCGCCTTGGTATCGGCGATGGCCAACAGGCTGCCCATGCGCTCGATGTGCGCCGGCGCCACGTTGTTGACCACGCCGATGTCCGGTCGCGCGATGGCGGTGAGGTAGGCGATGTCGCCCGGCTTGCCGGTGCCCATCTCGTAGATGGCGTACTGCGTGTCCTCGGGCGCGTCCAGCACCGCCAGCGGCATGCCGATCTCGTTATTGCGGTTGCCCGGCGTGGCGTAGGTGCGCCCGGCGCGTTCCAGGATCGACTGGGTCAATGCCTTGACGCTGGTCTTGCCATTGCTGCCGGTGATCGCCACGACCTTGGCGGTGCTGCCCGCATCGATACGGCCGCGCTGCACCGCGGTTGCGAGGTCGGCCAGCGCGCGCTCGGTATCGGCGACGACCACCTGCGCGATAGCCGCGTCGACTTCACGCGACACCAGCGCTGCCACGACACCGGCTTGCGCCGCCCTGGCGACGTGATCGTGACCGTCGAAACGCTCGCCCTTGAGTGCGACGAACAGCGCGGCACCGCCCTGCGGCAATGCCCGGGTATCGGTGGCGACAGCATCGATCATCCGGTCTTCGCCATGCAGGCGCCCGGAGGTCATGCGCGCGATGTCGGACAGGCGCAGCGGCTTCATGCGCGTCCTCCCAGCGCCGCACGCGCGACCAGAGTGTCGTCGAAGGGATGCTGCACGCCGTCGATGTCCTGGTAGGGCTCGTGCCCCTTCCCCGCCACCAGCACGATGTCCTGCGGACCGGCGTCCCCGATCGCGTGGGCGATCGCGGCGCCGCGGTCGCGCTGCACGGTGACGTGCTCGCGGCGGGCGAATCCGGCCATGATGTCGGCCACGATCGCGTCGCCGTTCTCGTGGCGCGGGTTGTCGTCGGTGACGATGACCGCGTCGGCATGGCGCTCGGCGATGGCGGCCATCTGCGGACGCTTGCCACGGTCGCGTTCACCGCCGCAACCGAACACGCAGATCACGCGCGCCTTGGCGTGCGAACGCAGCGAGGTCAGGGCCTGTTCCAGCGCGTCGGGCGTGTGCGCGTAGTCGATGACCACCAGCGGCTGCGAGCCGTCTCCGCCGAGGCGGTTCATGCGGCCGTGGATGGGCTCCAGTTGCGACAGCGTCCGCGCGATCTGCGCCGGCGCGACATCCTGGGCCAGCAGGGCGCCGCCCACGGCCAGCAGGTTGTCGACGTTGAAGCGGCCCAGCAGCGGCGAGCGCACGGGGTGCGTCGCTGCATCGCCACCGAACACCAGGTCGAACGCGATGCCGGCGTTGTCGAACTGCAGTGCATGCGCGCGCAGCGCCGCCGCGTCATCGCCGCGGGAGCTCACGCCCACCGCACGCACATCCAGCGGCAACTGGCCGATCAGTTCGCGGCCATAGGCGTCGTCGAGATTGATCACCGCCGCCTGCAAACCCGGCCACGCGAACAGGCGCGACTTGGCCGCGCCGTAGCTGTCCATGTCGCCGTGGTAGTCCAGGTGATCGCGGGTGAGGTTGGTAAACATGGCGACGTCGAAATGCACGCCGTCCACGCGGCCCTGGTCGAGGGCGTGCGAGCTCACTTCCATCGCGATCGCGCGGGCGCCTGCATCGTGCAGGTCGGCCAGCAGCGCGTGCAGCGGCAGCACCAGCGGCGTGGTGAAACCGGTCGGCACGATCTGTCCGTACAAGCCTGCGCCGAGCGTGCCGATAGTGCCGCAGGTGGTGCCCAGCAGCGTCCACGCCTGCGCCAGCAATTGCACGGTCGAAGTCTTGCCGTTGGTGCCGGTTACGCCGACCACGGCCATGTCCGCGGTGGCGCGACCGTGGAAACGATCGGCCATCTCGCCCAGGCGTGCGCGCAGGTTCGGCACGGCGATGGCATCAGCGGGAGCGGGCATTGCCTCCGGCGCCGGCGGCTCGAACAGGATCGCGCTGGCGCCGGCGGCGCGCGCCTGCTCGACGAAGCCGAGCCCGTGCGCGCCGAATCCGGCGATGGCCACGAAGGCATTGCCCGGACGCACCACGCGACTGTCCATCACCAGGCCGGTGACCGACAGGTCGGCGGGAACCCCTGGCACGTCGGGCAGCAGTTCGGCCAGCAGCATGCGGCGGCTCACTGCACACCACCCTGCGTCGGCGCCGGCAGCGGCAACGAGGCGCTATTGGCCGCCACCACGGCCGGCAGCACCGGGCCGGTCGGCTTGCCGCCGTTGGCCTTGCTGCGTTTCACCTCGGCAGCGGCCTGCGCGGCCAGCCAGGTGTCGATGTCGTCCGGCGCCACGTCCATCAGGCGCAGCGCGCCGTCCATGACGTTCTTGAACACCGGAGCCGAGACCAGGCCGCCGAAGTAGCCCTTCTCCGGATCGGGATCGTTGACCACCACCACCATCGAGAAGCGCGGGTTCTGCACCGGC
>DATDBD010000322.1:0-13662 GCA_036525015.1 Lysobacter sp. | reverse complement strand
GATCGCCCTCGCCTGCGCCGCGGCGCTGTTCGGCCTGTTCTTCCTGGGCTGGATCCTGTGGACGCTCGTGTCCAAGGGCATCGGCGGCATCAACTGGGCGCTGTTCACCCAGAACACGCCGCCGCCGATGCAGGAAGGCGGCCTGATGAACGCGTTCTTCGGCAGCGCCGTGATGTGCGTGATCGCGATCCTGATCGGCACGCCGCTCGGCATCGCCGCCGGCACCTGGCTGGCCGAGTACGGCAACGCCCGCAAGATCGGCGTCGTGGTCCGCTTCGTCAACGACATCCTGCTGTCGGCTCCCTCGATCGTGCTGGGCCTGTTCGTCTACACGCTGGTCGTGATGCAGACCGGCGGCAACTTCTCGGCGCTGGCCGGCGCCATCTCGCTGGCCTTCATCGTGTTGCCGGTCGTGGTGCGCACGACCGACGAGATGCTGCGGCTGGTGCCGGCGCAGATGCGCGAAGCCGCGCTGTCGCTGGGCGTGCCGCAGTGGAAGGTAATCGTGCAGGTGCTGTACCGCAGCGCATCGGCCGGCATCGTCACCGGCGTGCTGCTGGCGCTGGCCCGCATCTCCGGCGAAACCGCTCCGCTTCTTTTCACCGCGTTCGGCAACCAGTACTGGAACAGCAATGTCCTGCAGCCGATGGCGAGCGTGCCGGTGGTGATGAACCAGTTCGCCGGCAGCCCGTACGAGTCCTGGCAGGTGCTGGCCTGGGCCGGCGCGCTGGTGCTCACCGTCTTCGTCCTCATCGTCAGCCTGGTGGCCCGTGCCATCGTGCTGCGCAACAAGATCAGCCATGACTAACATCTCCCGGACTCCGTCCATGAACGACGCCCGCCTCAGTGTCGCCACCACGCAGCGAGAACTCGCCGTCGCGGCGCCGGTCAAGCTCGCCGCGCGCGGCCTCAACTTCTACTACGACAAGTTCCATGCGCTGAAGGACATCGATCTGGAGATCCCGGAAAAGCGCGTGACCGCGCTGATCGGGCCTTCGGGCTGCGGCAAGTCGACCCTGCTGCGCATCTTCAACCGCATCTACGCGCTTTATCCGAAACTGGAAGCGCGCGGCGAGGTGCTGCTGGACGGGCAGAACATCCTCGACCCGAAGTACCCGATGAACCGGCTGCGCAGCAAAGTCGGCATGGTGTTCCAGAAGCCGGTGCCATTCCCGATGACGATCTTCGAGAACATCGCCTACGGCATCCGCCATCACGAGAAGCTGTCCAAGAGCGAGATGAACGAGCGCGTCGAGCACGCGCTGCGCCAGGCCGCGCTGTGGGACGAGGTCAAGGACAAGCTCGGCCAGAGCGCGCTGGGCCTGTCGGGCGGCCAGCAGCAGCGCCTGTGCATCGCCCGCGCGGTAGCGCTGCGGCCGGACGTGCTGCTGCTCGACGAACCGACCTCGGCGCTCGACCCGATCTCCACCAGCCGCATCGAGCAGCTGATCGAGGAGCTGAAGAAGGACTACACGATCGCCATCGTCACCCACAACATGCAGCAGGCGGCACGCGTGTCGGACTACACCGCCTTCATGTACCTGGGCGACCTGGTCGAGCACGGCGCCACCGAGACGATATTCTCCAACCCGACCAAGCAGCAGACCGAGGACTACATCACCGGTCGGTTTGGGTGATATGAGCCCCTCTCCCGCGAGCGGGAGAGGGGTGTGGGGCGAGGGCCGCCAATCTTCGGGCACCTTCTCCCGCAAGCGGGACAAGGGATGCAGAAACAGGACACTTACATGGGCAACCCAATGCACGATCACATCGTCAAAAGCTACGACGAAGAGCAGCGCCGACTCCTCAACGAAACCCTGCGCATGGGCGAGATGGCCGCCGCGCAGTTGCAGGCCGCCCTCGACGTCGTCCAGCGACGCGACGACAAGGCCGCCGAGCGCATCATCGCCAACGACGAGGCCATCGACGCGCTGGAACAGGAAGTCAGCCATGACGTGATGAAGCTGGCGCTGCGCGGACCGATGGCGCGCGACCTGCGCGAGATTCTCGCTGCGATCCGCATCACCGCCGATATCGAGCGCATCGGCGATTACGCCGCCAACGTCGCCAAGCGCTCCACCGCGCTCAACCTGCTGCCGCCGCTGCCGCACGTCAGCGGCCTGCAGGCCATCGGCGCCCTCGCCGTCCAGCAGGTCCGCGATGTGATGCAGGCCTATCACGACAGCGACATCGAGGCGGCCCAGCGCGTGCGCGCCCGCGACGCCGATATCGACGTCGCCTATACGGCGCTGTTCCGTGAACTGTTGACCTACATGATGGAAGACGCGCGCAGCATCACCGCCTGCACGCATCTTCTGTTCATGGCCAAGAACATCGAGCGCATCGGCGACCACGCCACCAACATCGCCGAGAACGTCTGGTTCCTGGTCAAGGGCGAGGAACTGCTGCCCCCTCGCGAGAAGCGCGATGACAGCAGCACGACCGTCACGCCCTGACGGGCGTTGACGCCGACGCCACAAAACTGAACATGCAGTAAACCTAACGGCGCGGATGCCCATCCGCGCCGAATCTTTGCCCGTATCCCCCAACTCTTGGCTTATGTGCGGGTCACGCGACGTGCCCACCATGGCTGGGTTCGGAGAGGACGGTCGCGCGGCATGACTCTATTGGTAGGCACTGGCGATCTGGAAGCGGCCCGTACCGGGGACCGCGACGCGTTGGAGCGCGTGTTGATCCATTCGCGCCAGGACCTGCGTCGCTACGCCGAGTATCACTGCGTCATCAACGACGTGGAGGACGCGGTGCAGGAAAGCCTGATCACCGTCTCGCGCAAACTGGGCGACCTGCGCAGCCTGGAATGCTTCGCCTCGTGGCTGTTCCGCATCGTCAAGCGCGAATGCAACCGCCTCAAGCGCGGGCGACGCATGCTCAGTGGCGACGTCATCAGCGACGACATACTGCCTGTCGTCATGCCCGAACCGGCCGAGTGGCGTCACGATGTCGCCCTCGTACTGGAGTCGCTGCCCGCGCATTACCGCGAGGTGGTGTTGCTGCGCGACCTGGAGGGTCTGACCATCGCCGAGATGGCGCAGCGGCTCCATATCACCCGGGAAGCGGTAAAGTCGCGCCTGCACCGGGCGCGGGTTTTGGCGCGCGAGTATCTGGATCCATGAGGTTCCCATCGGCCCGACCTAGTCCGGACCGTCACCCTGCGGGCCCGCCCGCTTCCACCACAACTGGAGCTTTAGACATGTCGAAGCAAACCAACAAACCCGTCGCCCTGGCGATCGGCGCCGCCCTGGTCGGTGGCCTGGCCCTGTCGTCGTCCGCATTCGCCATGACCGACCTGGCGACCGGCTACATGCTCGGCGGCGAGCAGGCCGCCAAGGCCGGCGAAGGCAAGTGCGGCATGGATATGGACGCCAATAAAGACGGCAAGGTGTCGCAGGCCGAATTCACCGCCGCGCACAAGGGCGAAGAAAGCAAGTTCACCATCCTCGACGCCAACAAGGACGGCTCCATCGACGCCACCGAAATGAAGACGCACAAGGCGCGGATGGAGGGCAAGTGCGGCGAAGGCAAGTGTGGCGAAGGCAAGTGCGGCGGCGAAGAGAAGAAGGGCGACATGGAAGGCAAGTGCGGCGAAGGCAAGTGCGGAGGCATGGCGTAAGCCAACCGCGCAGACCGCATGACCGCAGCGCGCACCATCGCCAGCGATGCCGTCGGCCTCGGCCTGCGGCGGGCCCTGTTGGGCCCGCTGCAGGAGGCGGCGTACGACGCCCCCCGGCGCGACTTCGACTTCCTCGAATGCGCACCAGAAAACTGGATCGGTGTCGGCGGTCGCTTCGGCGATGCTCTGGAGCGACTCAGCGCGCGCTTCCCGCTGGTCTGCCACGGCCTGTCGCTGTCGCTGGGCGGCTGCGCGCCGCTGGATGAAACCTTCCTCACGCGCGTGCGGCATTTCCTGGACGATCACCGGGTGACGATCTACAGCGAGCACCTGAGCTACTGCAGCGACGACGGCCAACTCTACGACCTGTTGCCGATTCCTTTCAGCGACGAAGCCGTGCACCACGTCGCCGCGCGCATCCGGCAGGCGCAGGACATCGTCGGCCGCCGTATCGCGGTAGAGAACGTCTCCTATTACGCGACGCCTGGTGTCGACGCGGACCAGCGCCCCCTGCGCGAGATCGAATTCCTCAATGCGGTGCTGGCGGAAGCCGACTGCGACCTGCTGCTTGACGTCAACAACGCCTACGTCAATTCGATCAACCACCGCTACGACGTCCACGATTTCCTGGCCGCGTTGCCGGGCGAGCGCATCGCCTACATCCACGTGGCCGGCCATTACGACGAAGCCGAAGACCTGAAGGTCGACACGCATGGCGCGCCGGTCAAGAACGAAGTGTGGGAGCTGCTGGGCGAGGCCTATCGGCGCTTCGGCCCGCGCCCCACGCTGCTTGAGCGCGATTTCAATATCCCGCCCTACCCCGAGCTGGTGACCGAACTCGATTCGGTGCGGCGCATCCTCGGGAACAATGCGACCTCAGCCTCACGCCATGCACGCGCCTGAAGCCCCTTCCCGCCTGCGTGCGCAGCAGTTCGCGCTGACCCGGCACCTGCGCGATCCGCAGGGCCAGCCGGCGCCTGCCGGCATCGAGGAGCGGCGGCTGGCGATCTACTGCGACCTGTTGTTCAACAACGTCGAAAGCCTGCTTTCCGGAAATTTCCCGGTGATTCGCCGCCTGCTGGGCGAGTCCGACTGGAAGGGACTGGTGCGCGAGTTCTTCCGCGACCACCGCTGCCAGACGCCGCTGTTCCCGGAACTGCCGCGCGAGTTCCTGCGCTTCCTCGAAGCACGTGGCTCCGACGAGCCGCCGCTTGCGGAGAAGCCGCTCCTGGAAAAACCATTTCTTCTCGAGCTCGCGCATTACGAGTGGGTCGAACTGGCCCTGCAGATCGCCCAGGCGCAACCACCGCCCCACGATCCGCAAGGCAACCTGCTCGATGGTGCGCCGGTGCTGTCCACTCTGGCCTGGCCGCTGGCCTATCGTTGGCCGGTGCACCGGATCGGACCGGAATACCAGCCCACCGTCCCGCCTGCAGAGCCCACCCTGTTGCTGCTGCGCCGCGAAGACGACGGCAGCGTGCGCTTTTCGTTGCTGAGTCCCTTGGCGTTCCGGCTACTGCAGCGACTCGGCGAGTCGCCTGGCTTGAGTGGGCAGGACCAGTTGCGGGCGCTGGCCCGGGAAGCCGGCAGCGACGATGCCGCTTCCTTCCTGGAGCAGGGCCGCCAAATGCTCGAACAGCTGCGCGCCGCTGGCGTGATCCTGGGCAGCGCGCAGGCTTCGTCCTGACGCTCCGCGCCGGGGGATTTGCGGGCGTCTGCTAGGCTTTCGCCATGCCCAATGCCGACACCGCCGCTGCCGTACCCCGCCTGGCCACCCGTTTCCGCGGCTTCCTGCCGGTGGTCGTCGACGTGGAAACCGGCGGTTTCGACTGGAATCGCCATGCATTGCTGGAGATTGCCGTCGCGCCGATCGACATGGACGAGAACGGCCTGCTGGTCGTTGGCGAGCTGACCAGCAGCCACGTGGTGCCGGCACAGGGCTTGGAGATCGACCCGAAGTCGCTGGAAGTCACCGGCATCGACATCGACCACCCGTTCCGCGACGCCAAGTCCGAGCGCGTCGCGCTGGATTGCGTGTTCGCCCCGGTTCGCGCCGCGCTGAAGAAACACGGCTGCCAGCGCGCCATCCTGGTCGGCCACAACGCCCACTTCGACCTGAACTTCCTCAACGCCGCGGTGGCGCGCAGCGGACACAAGCGCAATCCGTTCCACCCCTTCAGCGTGTTCGACACCGTTACGCTGGCCGGCGTCGCTTATGGCCAGACGGTTCTGGCTCGTGCGGTCCAGGCCGCCGGACTGGAATGGAACGGCGAGGAAGCGCACTCGGCCGTGTACGACACCGAGCGCACCGCGCAGCTGTTCTGCAAGATCGTCAATGCGTGGCCGTCGCCGCTGCCGCTCGTCACACCGCGGACCGAAGAGGTCGACCCGGCCGATCCCTGCGCTCCCTGATCAGGTCGCCCCGTCAGGGCGCAGCCAGTTTCAGTCCGACCAGTCCCGCGATGATCAGCCCGACGCTGATCATGCGCAGCGCGTTGACGGGCTCCTGGAACAGCACGATGCCGAGTATCACGGTGCCGACCGCGCCCACGCCGACCCAGATCGCATAGGCCGTCCCGACCGGCAGCGACTTCATCGCTATCCCGAGCAGGCCCAGACTGATCGCCATCGCCACGACCGTGCCCACGGTCGGCCACAGGCGGGTGAAGCCCTCGGTGTACTTCAGGCCGATCGCCCAGCCCACTTCGAACAGGCCGGCGAGTACGAGGATGATCCAGGCCATGGCAGCGCTCCAATCGATTGGGGCCGTCCCCAGATGGGATTGGAGCGGCGGGGTCGTCCCCGCTTCCTGATGACGGCGGTTATTTCGCGGGCATGCCGCGCTGGCGGACCGCTTCGAACAGCGTCACGCCGGCGGCGACGGAAACATTCAGGCTCTCCACGCCCGCACTATCGGCGCCCGGCATCGGGATCTTCACCAGCTGGTCGCAGTTCTCGCGCGAGAGACGACGCAGGCCGTCGCCTTCGCCGCCCAGCACCAGGCCGATGTTGCCGCGCAGGTCCAGCGAGTAAAGCGAGGTTTCGGCTTCACCGGCCAGGCCGTACAGCCACACGCCGAGCTTCTGCAGGTCGCGCATCGTGCGGGCGAGATTGGTCACCGGAATCACCGCGATGCTGTCGGCGGCGCCGGCCGAGGTCTTGCGCACGGTGGCATTGACCTGCACGGCCTTGTCTTTGGGAAAGATCACCGCCGTCACGCCGGCCGCGGCCGCGCTGCGCAGGCAGGCACCCAGGTTGTGCGGGTCCTGCACGCCGTCGAGGATCAGCAACAGCGCGCGGCCTTGCGACGCCTCGACCAGGCCTTCGAGTTCATTCTCGTTCCAGGTCTTGGCGGCGGCATAGCGAGCCACCACGCCCTGATGACGCAGGTTGCCGACCACGCCGTCCAGCGCCTGGGTGGCGACGCGGCGCACGTCGATGTCCAGGCGCCGCGCATTGGCTTCGATCTCGGTCAGCCGCGGGTTCTTGGCGCCGGCTTCGATCAGCACCTCGCGCACGTGCTCGGCATCGTGCTCGAGCGCTGCCGCCACTGCGTTGATGCCGGCGATCCACTGCTTCTGACTCATTGCGTTTCCACACCATGTTTATGGGCGCCGGGAAGGCGCCTGTGCCGATGTCGTCCGGTAGGCCGGGCCTTGGCCCGCCATTATCGAGGGAAAACATCTCGCGACGGCGGGCCCAGGCCCGCCCTGCTCAATATTTCTGCTTGACCCGCCGCGCCGGTTGCCCGCGCGCTGGCAGCGGCTTGGCGCCGCGCTCTTCCACCAGCTTGAAGTCGATCTTGCGATCCTCGACGCTGGCCTTCATCACCACGATGTTGACGCGGTCGCCGAGCCGGAATTCGCGCCCGGTGCGCTCGCCGGCCAGCGTCTTGCGGATCGGGTCGAAATGGTAATAGTCGTGCGGTAGTTGGGTCACGTGGATCAGGCCATTGACCTTGGAATCGTCCAGCTCCACGAACAGTCCGAAGCTGGTCACGCCGCTGATCGTGCCCTCGAATTCGCCGCCGACATGCTGCTCCATCCAGGCCGCGCGGTAACGCTCGTCGACCTCGCGCTCGGCCTCATCGGCGCGTCGCTCGCGCTCGGAGCACTGCAACGCAAGCGCAGTCATCCCGCTGGGCGAATACTGGAACTTCTCGGGCTTGGCTCCGCTCAGTGCGTGCTTGATCGCACGATGCACCAGCAAGTCGGGATAGCGCCTGATCGGCGAGGTGAAGTGCGCATACCACTCCAGCGCCAGGCCGAAGTGGCCCACGTTGTCGGGCGAGTACACCGCCAGCGACTGGCTGCGCAGTAGCACCGATTCGAGCAGCGCGGCATCGGGACGCTCGCGGATCTTCTTCAGCAACGCGGTGAAATCGCGCGGTTCGACCTTCGACCACGGCGGCATGCGCAGCTTGAACTCCTTCAGGAACTCCTGCAGGTCCGCGTACTTCTGCTCCGGCGGGCGGTCGTGGATGCGGTACGGGGCCGGCACGTGGTGCGCATGCAGGTATTTCGCCGCCTCGACGTTCGCGGCGATCATGCATTCTTCGATCAGCTTGTGTGCGTCGTTCCGCTGCAGCATGCCGGCCTGCACGACTTCGCCCTGCGGACCAAGCACGAAGCGCACCTCGCTTGATTCGAACTCGATCGCGCCGCGGCGCTCGCGCGCCTTGGAGAGGATCTGATAGAGCTGGTGCAAACGCTGGACGTTGGGCAGCAGCGAGCCGATCCGGCCCAGCGCATCCTCGCGCGCCTCGTCGGGGATGCCCTCGCCGACCGCGTTCCAGACCTGGGTGTAGGTCAGGCGCGCGTGCGAGTTCATCACCGCCTCGTAGAACTTCGAGTGGGTGACCACGCCGTCGCGGTCGATCTGCATGTCGCAGACGAAGCACAGCCGGTCGACCTTGGGATTGAGCGAGCAGATGCCGTTGGACAAGGTCTCCGGCAGCATCGGCACGACGAAGCCGGGGAAATAGACCGACGTCGCCCGTTTCGTGGCTTCCTCGTCGAGCGGCGTCCCGGGACGCACGTAATGCGAGACGTCGGCGATCGCCACGACCAGGCGGAAGCCGTTGCGGTTTGGTTCGCAATACACCGCGTCATCGAAGTCCTTGGCGTCCTCGCCGTCGATGGTGACCAGCGGCAACTCACGCAGATCGACGCGCTGCGCCGCAGTCGCCGCATCGACGGTCAGCGGCACCGCCGCGGCTTCGTCGAGCACGGCCTGGGGGAACTCGTGCGGGATATCGTGTCCGTGGATCGCAGCCTGCACCGCCAGCGACGCGGTCAGGCGGTCGCCCAGCACCGCCAGCACGCGCCCGATCGGCGGACGCTGCGGATCGGGCGCCTGCACCAGCTCGCACACCACCAGCTGGCCGTTGCGCGCATCCATGTGCGCGTCCGGCGGAATCAGCACGTTGCGCTGGATGCGCCGGTCGTCGGGCACGACATACCCGATGCCTGCCTCGATGACGAAACGGCCGATCAAGCGGTTGAGCCGGCGCTCCAGCACTTCGACGATCGCGCCTTCGCGGCGACCGCGCCGGTCGACACCGGTGACGCTGGCCAGCACGCGGTCGCCGTGCATCGCCTTGCGCATCTCGAACGGCGGAAGGAACAGGTCGTCGCCCCCGGCCTCGGGGCGCAGGAAGCCGAACCCGTCCGGATTGGCGATCACCACGCCCGGCACCAGGTCCATATGCTGCGCCGGCGCGTACTCGCCCTTGCGATTGCGCAGCAACTGGCCGTCGCGAACCATCGCGCCCAGCCGCTTGCCCAGCGCCTCGAAACGCTCCGGCTCGGTCAGGTGCAGGTGATCGGCGAGCGCCTCGGCCGGCTGCGGCCCATCGGCTGACTCCAGCCACTGCAGGATGACCTCGCGGCTGGCGATCGGCTGGGCGTAGCGGTTGGCCTCGCGCTCGGCATAGGGGTCATGGAAGGGCGCAGGCGGCCCGCCACGGCCGGCGCGCGCCGGGCCTGCATCGCGAGGCGGGCTGCCGCCTGTTTTAGCGGGTGGGCCGTGCCGGAGGTTCTCCGGAAGCCAGGCCGGGCGCTTGGCCGCGGGCTTGTTGCTGGCTTTGCCGGCGGTTCCGGGGGATTTGCGTTCGGAGGTGCCGGACTTGCCGCGACTCGGGGGTTTCTTGCTCATTCAGCCATGGTCGCACATCGGCATGAACGCGATGTCGCCGGGGCGTTTTTCAGCTGGAAAATCCGGATCGGATTGTCGGCAAGGAATCGTCGCCGCAGAAACGACAAACCCGCCGTTCGGCGGGTTTGAGGATCGGTGCTGCCTGCGTTTTCCTGCTTGCGACGACCGCGTTGTAGTGGTGCCCAGGAGAGGACTCGAACCTCCACGGTTTTACCCGCTAGTACCTGAAACTAGTGCGTCTACCAATTCCGCCACCTGGGCCTTCCGCATCGGGGTGAGCCGTTGCGAGGCCGCGTATGTTGCAGTGCGTCGGGGACGTTGTCAACGCCTTGTGACAAATGAAATTGTGGAAAGTGCGGGGCCGTCCCGGACGCCCGCACCCGCCGCATCGATCCGCCCGATTTTCCGCACGATGAACCCCTGGAAACGGGCGGGTTGAAGCACTTGCGCAACGGGGCTATGGTCTCGGAAACATCACGACTATGCGGGCGGCGCACCGGGTGCGTCGCCCGCACTGCTTTGGAGAACCCATGACCGTTGCCAACCTGCCACCGCTGCTGCTGTCGCGCCTGGACGTCGAGCGCATCGAAGCCCTGCTCGAGCAGCCGGCCCACCACGGCCTCGACACCTCGGCCCTGCAGGCCGAACTGAACCGAGCCGAAGTGATCGAGCCGGCGCAGATGCCGGCGGACGTGATCACGATGAACTCGACCGCTCGCTTCCGCATCGTCAACGGTCATCACGAAACCGGCGAGGAGCGCGAGCTGACCCTGGTCTACCCGCGTGAAGCCGACGGCAGTCCGGACAAGGTGTCGATCCTCGCCCCAGTCGGCAGCGCGCTGCTGGGCATGCGCATCGGCGACGAGATCGAATGGCCGGCGCCCGGCGGCACCTTGCTGCTGAAG
Organism: Lysobacter sp.; assembly: GCA_036525015.1. Classification (GTDB taxonomy): domain Bacteria; phylum Pseudomonadota; class Gammaproteobacteria; order Xanthomonadales; family Xanthomonadaceae; genus Lysobacter_J. The sequence continues at coordinate 2,970 of DATDBD010000322.1, read as the reverse complement.
GTGCTGTCGATCCGCTATCAGCCCGAGGCCGCCGGCGAACTGCATCGCTGAGGCCGCCGTCCATTTAGAATCGCCACAGAAATTCTTCCGAGTACGTTGCGCTCCATGAACGATACCGTCCGTCCGGTCTTCCACGGCTTCGAACAGATTCCCCTGCGCGAATACGCCGAACGCGCCTACCTCGATTACTCGATGTACGTGGTGCTCGACCGCGCCCTGCCCTTCCTCGGCGACGGGCTCAAGCCGGTGCAGCGCCGCATCATCTATGCGATGAGCGAGCTCGGCCTCAACGCCGGTTCCAAGCCGAAGAAGTCCGCGCGCACCGTCGGCGACGTCATCGGCAAATACCACCCGCACGGCGACAGCGCCTGCTACGAGGCGATGGTGCTGATGGCGCAGCCGTTCTCGTACCGCTATCCACTGGTCGAGGGCCAGGGAAATTTCGGCTCGACCGACGACCCCAAGTCGTTCGCGGCGATGCGCTACACCGAATCCAAGCTGACCCCGATCGCCGAGGTCCTGCTGGGCGAGCTGGGCCAGGGCACGGTCGACTGGGACCCCAATTTTGACGGCACCCTCGAAGAGCCGACCTGGATGCCGGCGCGCCTGCCGCACCTGCTGCTCAACGGCACCACCGGCATCGCGGTCGGCATGGCCACCGACGTGCCGCCGCACAACCTCACCGAGGTCGTCAGCGCCTGTCTTCGCCTGCTCGATGACCCCGACGCCACCACGCGCGACCTGTGCGAGCACGTGCTCGGCCCGGACTATCCGACCACCGCCGAGATCATCACGCCGCGCGCAGACCTGATCGCGATGTACGAAAGCGGCCTGGGCAGCGTGCGCGCCCGCGCCACTTACGAGAAAGACGGCAGCAACATCGTCATCACCGCGCTGCCCCACCAGGCATCGCCGGGCAAGGTGATCGAACAGATCGCCACGCAGATGCGCGCCAAGAAGCTGCCGTGGCTGGAGGACATCCGCGACGAGTCCGACCACGCCAACCCCACCCGTATCGTGCTGGTGCCGCGCAGCAACCGCATCGACATCGACCAGCTGATGGGCCATCTGTTCGCCACCACCGACATGGAGAAGAGCTTCCGGGTCAACTTCAACGTGATCGGCCTGGACGGCCGCCCGCAAGTGAAGGGCCTGAAGGCGCTGCTGAGCGAGTGGCTGAGTTTCCGCACCGACACGGTCGTGCGTCGCCTCAAGCACCGGCTGGAAAAGGTCGAGCGCCGCCTGCACCTGTTGGACGGCCTGCTGATCGCCTTCCTCAACCTCGACGAAGTCATCCGCATCATCCGCACCGAGGACGAACCGCGCGCGGTGTTGATGAAACGTTTCGACCTCAGCGAGGAGCAGACCGACTACATCCTCGAGACGCGCCTGCGCCAGCTGGCACGCCTGGAGGAAATGAAGATCCGCGGCGAACAGGCCGACCTGGAAACCGAGCGTGACCGCATCATCGCCACGCTGGACAGCAAGGCCAAGCTGAAAAAGCTGATCAAGGACGAGCTGCTCGCCGATGCGAAGAAGTTCGGCGACGCCCGCATGTCGCCGCTGGTCGCGCGCGGCGCGGCGCAGGCGCTGTCGGAAACCGAACTGGTCACCAGCGAACCGATGACGGTGGTGCTCAGCGAAAAGGGCTGGGTGCGCGCCGCCAAGGGCGCCGACGTCGATGCCAGCGCATTGAGCTATCGCGAGGGCGACGAACTGCTGGGCGCCGTGAAGAGCCGCAGCACGCAGCAGGTCGCCGTCCTCGACTCCACCGGCCGCGCGTATTCGACCGTCGTGCATTCGCTGCCATCCGCGCGCGGCAACGGCGAGCCGCTGACCGGCCGCTTCTCGCCGGCACCGGGTGCCTCGTTCCAGGCGCTGGCCAGCGGCGACAACGACACCCGCTTCGTGCTGGCGTCCAGCCACGGCTATGGCTTCGTCACCCGTTTCGAGAACCTCACCGGTCGTAATAAGGCCGGAAAGGCGATGCTGTCGCTGACGCCGGGCGCCAAGGTACTGCAGCCGGCGCAGGTCGGCGAAGTCGAGCAGGACCGCATCGCCGTGGTGACCAACGTCGGCCACCTGCTGGCGTTCCCGGTCGGCGAGTTGCCCGAACTCGACAAGGGCAAGGGCAACAAGCTGATCGACATTCCCAAGGCCAAACTCGGTACCGAGCGCGTGGTCGCCGTCGCCGTGGTAGCGCCCGGTGCGACTCTGACGGTGAAGTCCGGTTCGCGCACGATGTCGTTGTCGTGGAAGGACCTGGACACCTACCTCGGTGCCCGCGCCAGTCGCGGCGGCCTGCTGCCGCGGGGGTGGCAGAAGGTGGAAGGCCTCGATGTCCAGTAACTCCCTCTCCCCGCGCGCTGCGGCGCGTTCGCCATCCTCGCTGCCAAAGGCTGCTGGGGCGCGGCAGAAGGTGGAAGGCCTCGATGTCCAGTAACTCCCTCTCCCCGCGCGCTGCGGCGCGTTCGCCATCCTCGCTGCCAAAGGCTGCGGGGGCGCGGCAGAAGGTCGACGGCCCGGCCGTCGAGTAACGTCTCATGGAACCCGCGTTCTGGCATCAGCGCTGGCACGACCAGCAGATCGGCTTCCACCAGGGCAAGCCAACGCCGCTGCTGCTCAAGCACTGGCCTTCGCTGGGCATTGCGCCCGGCAGCCGGGTATTCGTGCCGCTGGCGGGCAAGACGCTCGACATGGCCTGGTTCGCCGCGCAGGGCCTGCAGGTGCTGGGCATCGAGTTGTCGCAATTGGCGATCGAGCAGTTCTTCGCCGAGCAGGCGCTGACGCCTCAGATCGAGGAAACCCGGTACGGCCGGCATTACCGCAGCGGTCCCATCGAGCTGATCTGTGGCGACGCGTTCGCTTTGGACGAGGCGGCCTTGTCGGCGTGCGATGCGGTGTTCGATCGCGCGGCCCTGATCGCGTTGCCGCCTGAATTGCGTCGGCGCTATGTGCGCGAGCTCCATG
>DATDBD010000321.1:0-2228 GCA_036525015.1 Lysobacter sp. | reverse complement strand
GCGCGGCATCACCCTGGAAGACCTGCGCGACACGGTCGCGATCCATCCCACCAGCGCCGAGGAAGTGGTGCTGATGCGATGAGCGTCTTCGCACCATGCGATCAGGAACAACAAACCATGAGCACCGACATCTGCACCCTGCACCGCGGCAATGCGCCGCTGCTGATCAGCCTGCCGCACGACGGCAGCCTGATACCCGACGCGCTGGCTGGACGCATGGTGCCGTCGGCACGGCGCGCGCCGGACACAGACTGGCACGTGTCGCGGTTGTACGGCTTCGCGCGCGAACTGGGCGCGTCGATCCTGGCGCCGCGGCATTCGCGCTATGTCGTCGACCTCAACCGGCCGCCCGACGACACCTCGCTGTATCCCGGCCAGAACACCACCGGGCTGTGCCCCGCGGTGCAGTTCACCGGCGAGCCGGTGTACCTGGAGGGGCAGGCGCCATCGCCCGATGAGATAGGCGAGCGTGTGGAGCGTTACTGGCGCCCGTATCACGATGCGCTGCGTGGGGAGCTCGATCGCCTGCATGCGCAGCACGGCCGCGTCGTGCTGTGGGAGGGCCACTCGATCCGCGGCAGCAACCTGGAATTCCTGTTTCCCGGGCGGCTGCCCGACCTCAACCTCGGCACATCGGCCGGCGGAAGTTGCTCGCCGCAGTTGCAGGCGCGGCTGGAGACCGCGCTGGCGTCGCAGACGCAGTACGACTGGGTGTCCAACGGCCGCTTCAAGGGCGGCTACATCACCCGTCACTACGGGCAGCCGGAGCGTGGCATCGAAGCGGTGCAGCTGGAGACCAGCCAGCGCAACTACATGGATGAAGATTCCTTCGAATACGACGAAGCCAAGGCCGCACAGTTGCAGCAAGTGATTTCAAGCCTGTTGCAGGCGGCGCTGGAGGTCGCGCGTCGCGCCGCATGAAGGCCGATGCGTCGCTGCCGGTGCTGACCCCGGTGCAGGCACGCCTGCTGCACCTGTCGGCGCAAGGCCTGCTCGCACGGCCGCGCCGGCGCGCTCGTAAATCCGAACTGCTCGCCGCCATCGCGCGCATGCAGTTGTTGCAGATCGATACGATCCACGTGGTGGCGCGCAGCCCGTACCTGGTGCTGTTCTCGCGGGTGGGCACGTATCCGGCCACATGGCTCGAACAATTGCTGGCCGAACGCGCGATCTTCGAGGTCTGGGCGCACGAGGCCTGCTTCGCGCCGATGGACGACTACGTCCTGCATCGCAGCGCCTTCGCTCAGCGCGAGCACCATTGGGCGGTCCGCCACGCGCTGCGTATCCGCGACGCGCATGAGCAGGACATCGCACGACTGCTGTCGCACATCCGCGAGAAGGGCGCGGTCAAGGTCGCCGATTTCGAGCGCGACGCGACTGGAAATCCAGGCGGGTGGTGGGGCTGGAAAGACGAGAAGCGCTGGCTCGAGGCGGCGTTTGCGCTGGGGCAACTGATGGTGACGAGGCGCGAGAACTTCCATCGTGTCTATGACCTGGCTGAGCGCGTGGCCGGCGAGGCGCGGGCAGACTGGGCGAGCGCGTGCCTCGATGCCGACACGGCCCGTCGCGAGACGATCCTGAAATCGGTGCAGGCGTTGGGCATCGCCCCGGCGCGCTGGATCGCCGATTACTTTCGCACCCGACCGCGGCTGCGCGATGCGGACCTGGATGGGTTCGTGGCCGAAGGTGCGTTGCTGCGGGTGTCGGTCAAGGGTTGGGATGCGCCGGGTTACGTGCATCCGCTGCACGCGCCGCAGTTGGCGCAGGCAGCGGCCGGACGCCTGCGCGCCACGCATTCGACGTTGCTGTCGCCGTTCGATCCGGTGGTCTGGGACCGGGCGCGCGCCAGCGAACTGTTCGGTTTCGACTACACGCTGGAGTGCTATACGCCGGAGCCCAAGCGCCGCTACGGCTACTTCGTGTTGCCGATCCTGGTGCGCGGACGCCTGGTCGGGCGGCTGGATGCGAAGGCGCACCGCCGCGATGGCGTGTTCGAAGTGAAAGCGCTGTACCTCGAGGACGGCGTCGTGCCGGACGAAGCACTGACCGCGGACATCGCGCGTGCCATCGACGACTGCGCGCGGTGGCATGGCACGCCGAAGGTCGAATTGGTGCGCTGCCGGCCGGCCGCGCTCGCCAGGCCGCTGAGGGCCGGCCTGGCCGCGTTGCGCTGACCGTCACTCCTGCGAAAACAGCATCATCCGCTGTCCCTTCTCCCGCGCGTGGGA
>DATDBD010000320.1:0-3836 GCA_036525015.1 Lysobacter sp. | reverse complement strand
GGCCGGATCAGTCCGCCCTGCGCCTGCTGTTCCAGCGCATGCGCCAGCCAGCCCGCGAGACGGCCCGCCGCGAACATCACCAGCGCCGGCGTTGCAGGCAGCCGGTGTGCATGGCAAATGGCCGCGAGCATGAAGTCGATGTTCGGTCGCTGGCCGCTGATCTCCTCCGTCGTCTCGACGATCGCGTCGAGCGAGTGCAGCGTCGCGGCGTCGGGTGCATGTGCTCGCAGGCGTTCGAGCAGTTCGGCTGCACGCGGATCGCCGTGCGGGTAGAGCGCGTGGCGGAAGCCCGGGAGGTCGTCGCCGCGCTGCCAGCGTGCCGAGATCGAATCGCGCGGCGAGGCCGCCTGCAGGGTTTCTGCGATGAACGCGTAGGCGCGTGCCGTCGCGCCGCCATGGCGCGGTCCCGACAGCGCGGCCAGGCCGCTGCAGACCGTGGCGTGCAGGTGCGCTCCGGTCGAAGCCACCACGCGTGCGGCGAAGGCCGAGACGTTGAGTTCGTGGTCGGCGCACAACACCAGCGCCGCGCGCACGAGGTCCTCGAAAGCGGCGTCGCCCGGACGCCAGCTATGAGCCAACAAACGATGCACCGGCCACGGGGAGGGGGGCTGTGCCACGAGCAGCGCCGCATTCTGGCGCAGCAGCGTCCCGGCCACCCGATGTCGCACCTGCGGCGCGGAGTTGAAGGAATGGCGCTCCTGCAGGGCCAGCAGCGGGATCGCCGCCATCGTGCGCTCCAGCGGAGGCAGGTCGGCGTTGCCCGCAATGGCCGCAACCGGGTCGGGCCAAGCCGCAAGCGGCATCGTGAACGGATCATCCTCGCCGCAATCCCACAGCAGGCGAGCGATGTCCTCCAAGCTGGCGCCGGCCCGCACTTCCGCGATGGCTGAGCGTCCTCGGTAATACGGCCCATCCGGACGGATCAACGAGATCCGCGTCTCCAGAACGGGCAGGCCGCGGTCCAGGCTTTGCGCAGCGCCACGCGCCTCACCGCGACCGGCCTGTTTGCGCTGCGCGAGGCGTTCGACGTCCTGGCGCAGGTAGAGCCGGCTGCGATGGTCTGGGCCGGGGCGGGATTCGAGCAGGCCGCGGCTGACGTACGCGTACAGCGTGGCCCGGCTGATGCCCAGCAGGTGACAGGTGTCGCGGGCCGAGAGGAAGTCGGGCATGCCGGTCCAGAACTGGTTGATCGAGATGATCAAGATTGATCAACCCGTACGATGGTGCCAGATTGGCGGCCGCAGTAGACAGGAGTCCCACCCATGAGTTCAGCCCCCGCTGGCGCACGTTTCCGCGCCGCCCTTTCGGAAGAAACCCCACTGCAGGTGATGGGCGCGATCACCGCGTACGCCGGCCTGATGGCCAAGCGCACCGGCTACAAGGCGCTGTACCTGTCGGGCGGCGGCGTCGCCGCCAACTCGCTGGGCGTGCCGGACCTGGGCATCAGCACGATGGAAGACGTGCTGACCGACGCCCGGCGTATCGTCGATGCAACGCAGATGCCGCTGCTGGTCGACATCGATACCGGCTGGGGTGGCGCGTTCAACATCGGCCGCACCATTCGTTCTTTCATCAATGTCGGCGTCGCCGCTGTGCACATGGAAGACCAGGTCGGGCAGAAGCGGTGCGGCCACCGTCCTGGCAAGGAAGTGGTACCCGCCAGCGAAATGGTCGACCGCGTCAAGGCCGCGGTGGACGCGCGCACCGACAGCAGCTTCGTGATCATGGCGCGCACCGACGCCGCCGCGGTGGAAGGCATCGACTCGGCGATCGAACGCGCCTGCGCGTACGTCGAGGCCGGGGCCGACATGATCTTCCCCGAAGCAATGAACACGCTCGACGACTACCGCCGCTTCAAGGCCGCGGTGAAGGTGCCGATCCTGGCCAACCTGACCGAGTTCGGCTCGACCCCGTTCTTCACCACCGACGAACTGCGCTCGGCCGGCGTCGACATTGCGCTGTACTGCTGCGGCGCCTACCGCGCCATGAACAAGGCGGCGCTGAATTTCTATGAGACCGTGCGCCGCGAAGGCACGCAGAAGAGCACCATCGCCACGTTGCAGACCCGAGCCGAGTTGTACGACTTCCTTGGCTATCACGCCTATGAAGACAAGCTCGACGCGCTGTTCGCGCGTGAGAAGTAAATGAAAATGGTCGGCCGATGGAGCGTACAGGACCTCGCGATACTGGAGTCCACCTGTCCCTGCTCCACCGGCCCGTCCGTCCGCCCTACGACCGCGGCGAGCGCGATACTGGCTCGCCACGGTCGTCTGCGACATGCCAGTCGCAACTAGGCTAATCCCTGCATCTGAAAACGACGCGCCCCGGCGGGACCGGACAAAGAAATTCCCGACGCGGCCAACTCCGAGGAGAACATTCAAATGACTGACACCGCCCAGGTCCTGCCCAAGGCCAAGAAATCCGTTGCGCTCAGTGGTACGGCGGCCGGCAATACCGCGCTGTGCACCGTCGGTCGCAGCGGCAACGACCTGCATTACCGCGGCTACGACATTCACGATCTGGCGACGAAGTCGACCTTCGAGGAAGTCGCGCACCTGTTGGTCCACGGCGTGCTGCCGACCGTCTCGCAGCTGAAGGCCTACAAGGCCAAGCTCAAGCGCCTGCGCGGCCTGCCGGCGATCGTTCAGGAGGCGCTGGAGCTGGTGCCCGCCAATGCGCATCCGATGGACGTGATGCGCACCGGCTGCTCGGTGCTGGGCACGGTGTTGCCGGAACGTGAAGGCCATCCGGCCTCGGAAGCGCGCGACATCGCCGACAAGCTGATCGCCAGCTTCGGTTCGATGCTGCTGTACTGGTGGCACTTCACCCGCAACGGTCGTCGCATCGACGTGGAAACCGATGACGATTCGGTCGCCGCGCACTTCCTGCATCTGCTGCACGGCGAGCACCCGACCCACCTGCACGCGCAGTCGCTGGACCGGTCGCTCGTCCTATACGCCGAGCACGAGTTCAACGCCTCCACGTTCACCGCGCGTGTGATCGCCGGTACCGGCTCGGACTTGCACTCGTGCATCACCGGCGCGATCGGCGCGCTGCGCGGGCCCAAGCACGGCGGCGCCAATGAAGTGGCGATGGACATCATCAGCCGCTATGGCACCGCGGACGAGGCGGAAGCCGATATCCGCGCGCGCATGGAACGCAAGGAAATCGTCATCGGCTTCGGCCATCCGGTGTACACCATTGGCGATCCGCGCAATCCGATCATCAAGGAAATCTCGCGCAAGCTGTGCAAGGACGGCGGCAACCAGACGCTGTTCGACGTGTCCGAGCGCATCGAGAACCTGATGATGGACACCAAGAAGATGTTCCCGAACCTCGATTGGTACAGCGCGTCGGCCTATCACATGATGGGCATCCCGACGCCGATGTTCACGCCGCTGTTCGTCATCGCCCGCACCACCGGCTGGAGCGCGCACGTGATCGAGCAGCGCGAGGACGGCAAGATCATCCGTCCCAGCGCCAACTACGTCGGGCCGGAAGACCGCGAGTACGTCGAGATCGACAAGCGCTGATCGACTGCGGTTCGACAGCCCAGGAAAGCCGCGCCTTTTGGCGCGGCTTTTTTGGTGAGATAGAAGGGGAGCGATCGGGCGCTTGGGGAGTGTTTGCCCGCACGGTCCTTTCGTCGAAAGTCGGACCAGCGACCTGAAAAAAAACCGGCGGCGTGGCATAGTCGCCCAGCCTTTGTGCCAATGGTTCCGGGGGGAAGCCATGCGCGAGAACGAAGTGCCCAGCAAGACTGATGCCGGGCGGGATGAAATCCAGAACCGCACACGCAAGTTGCCGATGGGGCTGCGGTCGATCCTGTTGATGGT